>JADFZZ010000041.1 GCA_015232315.1 SAR324 cluster bacterium
TCAAAAGTCATTTGCGGGATGATGGTATTGATCAGTTATTGGAAAACATGCGACAGTTCCATCGTTTTTTTCCTGAACACCAGGACAAGAAAGTCTATGGCATTCTGGCAGGAGTGGATGTTTCACGGGATGTCAAAAAAAGAGCAGCGCAGGAAGGCGTCTATCTGGCGCTGATTCACGATGACCTGTTTGACCTCAAGGTTCCTGCACATTTCCAACCGAGAGCCATCACCGCAACCCTTGCCAATCCATAGGGGCGAACCTGTGTGTTCGTCCAGTTTACGAGCAGACACTATGCAAACACGACCGGGAATCAAAAACAAGAAATCGCCCCCTGCGTCTCCGGTCATCAATGCCCTGACCGAAGGAATGGAAATCAACGCAGTCACACGAACCTTTCAAGAGCGTAAAAACAGCGTTTACCGTTGACATGAAAACCTGAGCAAACTCCAGGATGTTTGGTTTCTGTACGCCCAACGACGTCCAGGCTTCAAAAACGATTGGATGTTTACTGGATTGTTCATAATTTTATGAGAAAACACTTCACCATTCGGCAAGTTCCCGCTGTTTCATTGGGAATTTTGGAATATTCGCTGGATTATAAAATGCTGTTCTCCAACAAATATGCCTAATTCAATGATTTATATGACTTTACATCAAACGGAACCGTTGCCCAAATTTTATCCTAGAAAATACTCACCAATGTGGTGTAACTTACGTTTCCTCTGATGCTCTTTCCCAAATCAGCATCTCTTGTTGAATCATAAAAAAATTCTAATTTGAGCTCTGACTATGAAAATTTCAATGTACCAATCCTCAGTCCCCGTATTTATCCGCATGCTGAATAACCTCTCTGCGATTCTGGAAAAGGCCGCGGCGCATGCTGAAGCAAAAAAAATTACGCCCTCTGTGCTGATCAACAGCCGACTTTATCCTGATATGCTCCCCTTCGTGACACAGATATTTATTGCGACAGATACCGCAAAAGGCGCGTCCGCCAGACTGGCAGGGATGGAACCACCCAAATTTGAAGACAATGAAGCCACATTTCCAGAACTAGTTGCCCGGATCAAGAAAACAGTCGACTTTTTAAGCTCGCTGACCCCTGAACAAATCGACGGCTCCGATGAAAAAACAATCTTGTTGCCACGACACAATGGTGAAGTGACCACCTTTCAAGGACTGTCCTATCTTCAGAATTACGCCCTCCCCAATTTCTATTTCCATGTCACCACCGCCTATGCCATTCTCCGGCACAATGGCATTGAGATTGGCAAACAGGATTATTTGGGAAAAACCAACTGATTGCCCCCCTTTCAGGTGTGGCTCATCATAGTGTTTAATAAAACCTGAAGAATATGAACTACAAGGGAAGAGAATAATGAATGCCTATCGTATCGTCATTTTTCGGTATTATAATCAGAATGTACTATGATGAACATAGTCCGCCACACCTGCATGCGGAATATCAAGGGAAAAAAGCTGTATTTGATTTTGATGGTAATGTAATCCATGGTAAACTTGGTTCCAGAACAGCCAAAAAATTGATTAGAGAGTGGATTGATCTGCATGAAATTGAACTAAAAGAGGATTGGGAATTAGCTCATGCAGGAGAACAACTTAAAAAAATTCAACCATTAGATTGAGGTTTATATGTGGAATATGAATGAAATCACTCATATTGAATATAAAGACCAGTATATCTATCATGTTGCATTCGATGATGGAACAAAGGGGGACATAGATTTTAAGGGCTATCTAAATAGAGGTACTATGTTTAAGCCTTTGAAAAATATTAGTTATTTTAAACAAGCAACAATTGATGGGGGTACTATAGCCTGGCCGAATGGACTCGATATCGCTCCTGAAACACTTTACGAAAAAATAAAAGCACTTTAAATATTTTGAACAACAAGAGTTTGGCGAATGTTCCTGTGTCATCGTGTGTCCAAATAGGAGAGTAGAGGCTGTGCATGGTTGATAAAAAAGCGAAAAAAAAAGAGAAACCGGACAAAATCCTGATTGACAAGTTTTTCAGTCAGATTGCTCAATACCATGAAAAAGCGCCCATTGGGGAGGAAGTTCGCCAGGCTGTACTGGAATTTCCTGAGTCTTATGAGTTGTTGTTGTTGAATGTGATGGTCTGTCTGTTTGAAAATAAAACAGGGATGGCCTTTCTGGCGCTTAAAAAAATAAGACAAATATACAGACCTCATATCAATGATTATATTATGGAGGCCCTGGCCTATGTTCAAAAAGGCGGACTGGGACAGGCCCGACAGATTCTTGAATCCCAGGAAATTGATAGTGTTTACCATCTTATACAAAACCTGTATGGAGGCATGAATTTAAGAGAATGGTTGCTCAAACAGTTCAATCCAATTTTTGAGTCAGGGTATTTGAAAAAATCGCTTCATGGTTCCTCCCGAAAACCAGACGTTACACCCTCCAGTAAGCAACCCTCCCGTCCTGATAAACCTGTGACACCACCGGGTCAGACTACTCCATCCCCCCTGGAAACGCTGAAGAAAGAACTTGAAGAAAAGTATGCGCTTCCCCCGGTGTCGGCTAAAGTCCAGACACGCATGAATCTCAATCTGAACGCTTTGACCTTGCCTGATCCCGCCCATTCATTTTCCTATGAGGAACAAAGCTGGTTTCAGTTACGCCATGAATTTCTGAAACTGGGATTACTGCGTGGCTTTGATGAATTGCTGTGCCTCCCTGCCTTACACAATGTGGACACTTACTGGTATCAGGTAGAAACGGTGCGCAAGGTTCTGAAACGTTTTCGCGGAAGAGTGTTGTTGGCCGATGAAGTGGGATTGGGGAAAACCATTGAAGCCGGAATGATTCTCAAGGAATATGTGTTGCGGGGAATGGCAGACCGTGTGCTGATCCTGACGCCGGCATCCCTTGTGGGACAATGGCAGGAAGAAATGAGTACCAAGTTCGGACTGGCATTTGAAACCAGTTACAATGCCCTGATGAAAAATTCACCGGAACAATTCTGGGCCTGTCCCCGGATCATTGCCTCCATCGCCAGCGCACGAAGGGCGGAACATTTTAACATCCTGACCCAAATGGAATTTGATCTGGTGATTGTGGATGAGGCGCACCATCTAAAAAACCGCAACACACAGAACTGGAAACTGGTGGATGCGCTTCAGAAACGGTTTTTGTTACTGCTGTCTGCAACTCCGGTACAAAACAGCCTCGTGGAGTTATACAATTTGTTGACACTGCTGAAACCCGGAATTTTCAAAACCGAGAAAGAATTCAAAAGCAGTTACATGGTGACGGGAAAACCCAGAGTTCCCGCCAATCGGGATCAGATGCGGGAGTTGATGCGTGAGGTCATGATTCGCAACACCCGCTCGTTGGTTGATGTCAAACTTCCGTTGCGTCATGCCATGACGATGATCCTGGAACCTGAAACAGAAGAATTCCAATGCTATCAGGAATTGCATTCCCTGGTTCAGGAATCCTGGCCGAAAATTCCGGCGTCTCAACGGATGGCTCTGCACATGCTACTGAGTTCCGCTGGCTCTTCTCCGGTGGCGGCCTGCTCAGGTTTAACCCGGTTTATAGAAAAGCATAAAGGCTCTTCCGCCTGGGAAAAACTGGCTCAACGTTACCAGAAATGCACTTCCGGGATCAAGGACCAGTCACTGATGGAATTGCTGGACAAAAATCCTGCGGAAAAAAAAATGATCTTTGTGCACCATTTGAGCACCATGGAACATTTATGCGACCAGCTTAAACTGCGCAAGCTTCCATTTTCCGTCTTTCATGGCGGCATGAGCGGACCCGAAAAGGATCAGGCTATCGAGGATTTCCGAGAACAGACAACCGTTCTTGTGTGTACGGAATCGGGCGGCGAAGGGCGGAACGTGCAGTTTTGCAACACGCTGATCAATTATGACATTCCCTGGAATCCGATGCAGATTGAACAGCGCATTGGACGGATTCACCGGATCGGCCAGAAAAAAGAAGTGTTCATCTTCAATCTGGCGGTCAAGGGAACCCTGGAAGAGCAGGTGCTTCGCATTCTGGATGAAAAAATCAATATGTTTGAACTGGTGGTGGGTGAAATCGGCGCCATCCTGGGTGAGTTGGAAGAAGAAACGGATTTTGCTGAAAGAGTGTTTAACGCATGGATTGAAACCACTGATGAACAACGAACTCAACGGTTTGATGAGTTGGCAGAACAAATTCTGTCCGCGAAAACTCAGTATGAAGATTCCAAATCACTGGATAATGAACTGTTCGGTGAAGATTTTGAAACAGGATGATTATGAGTTCACTGCTGAATTTTTTTGATAACGTCTTTTCCTTGCAAGGGGCCCAAACCGAATTTGTCGAACCGGAGGGACTGGATATTTTGATTCCGGAGGATTTACAGACCACCATCAAAATCCCGGAAATGATACGACTCGGGTTTGGCGAAACCATCCCGCCAGGCGCGCAAAAGGTGAGCCTGGAATCAGACTGGTTTGAAAAAATTGAACAGTTGATGGCAGACAATGGCGGACTAAACCGGAAGATCTGGAACCTGCCGATCCCTTCCATGTCTGATCCTGAGCGAATGCTGGAACATACCTTGTCGCTGTCCAATGCCACCTACCGTTATCAAAGCACCAAAGCCACCTGGAGTCGATACTGGTTTCTGAACTTTCACTACACGGCCCGCTCTGATGAAACCCGTGAAGGGTTATTGGGGCTTGGTTTCAATCTGGGCACAGGGAGTGTGCTGGATCTGGCTCTGGAACCCCTGCTAACGCAAATCAATGAATTACCCGCGTTAACCTCCGGAATGTCTGTTCCGGAACAGGAACTTCCCCAGCAATGGAGCGTCTCCCATTTGCAAACCATTTTGAAGCGAAGTATTCCGGAGCGGATTCAACAGGATCTGGGCAAATTTCTGTCGGTGATCCAGCGTCACATGGACAATGATCTCAACCGGATTACCCAGTACCATCAGGATATGCGTGCGGAATCCATTGGAAAACTGCTCCAACTGACACAAAAAAAGGAATTGAGCGACAAACAGGAAAAGGAAAAACAGCGTCATGAGTTGAGACTGGAAGCGGTGCTCCGGGAATATCAGTCCAAGGTGAGTGACCTGTATCAGAAATACGCGCTGGATATTGAATGCACTCCGGTTCAGATCCTGGAAATTTTGATGCCTGTACAACGGTGTTTTGTCAATATCCTACGGCGCAAAGGACATAGAATGATCGCGCTCGACTGGAATCCGCTGGTAAAAAAACTGGAAGTCCCTCCTTGTGAATACACGTTCACCCGGGAAAGTTCGCGAATGGCCTGTGATGATCAGCTCCATCTCATCCATCCTGACGCGCACAAGCCTTGCCCCTCCTGTGAGAAGCCCTTCTGTAGAGCCTGTTTTCCCGTGCAATGTCCCAAATGCCAGAAAAAGTTCTGCCCCTGAGTGTTCGGCTCTCCTTGCAAGCCGACGGGATGACACAGGCAAACTGTAAAGTACGTTTGACTGAATTTGAAAGGTGCCGAAAAAACCATAGAGCCTAAAAATTCACGAAATAATACTTCTATCTTGGAACCTCTCCCCTGTCTGTGGTAAGACACCCGCCACTGTTAAAACTTCCAGACAATTCCTTCTCACCATTATTTCATTCTCAGTTCCGTATGCGTATCAAAAGTTTGCACGTTTCAGGCTTCAAGTCCTTCTGTCATAAAGTGGAAATAGAGTTTCAACAAAACGGCGTTACTGTCATTGTCGGTCCCAATGGTTGTGGGAAAAGCAATGTGGTGGACGCAATCCGCTGGGTGCTGGGAGAACAGCGGGCCAAGCATTTGCGCGGTGGCGCCATGGAAGACGTGATTTTTGCGGGTAGCGCCTTTCAAAAACCTCTGGGAATGGCTGAAGTGACCCTGACCTTTTCCAATCTGGATGGGGATGTGCTGACTAAATACATGGATTATACTGAAATTGCTGTCACCCGGCGATTGTACCGCTCTGGCGAAAGTATTTACATGATCAACAAAACTCCGGTCCGGCTCATGGATATCCGGGAATTGTTTATGGATACCGGCGTGGGTGGTGGCGGTTATTCGATCATTGAGCAGGGAAAAGTCGGCGAAATCATCAGCGCCAAACCGTCAGAACGGCGGTTGCTCATTGAGGACGCTGCGGGAATTGTCAAATTTCAATCAAAACGCCAGCAGGCCGAAAAGCGCATGGAAGAAACCCTCCTGAATCTGAGTCGGGTCGATGACATTTTGAGAGAACTCCATCTTCAGGAAGAAACACTGCGGGATCAGGTGGTCAAGGCTCAGGCCTACATTCAGGTGCGGGATGAACTTCAGAAAACAGACCAGAACCTGTCTACTTTCCGCTGGAACAAGGCCATCCGCAAAGAACAGGAATCAGAACAGACGATTTTGAAATACAAGGAACTTCAATTTGCCCTGCAAAATGAAAAAGCCACGTTGGAAACGGATATCGAACGGGTTTCACTTCAGGAAGCCATGGTGGAGAAGGAACTGGAAATTCTTCGTGAGGAATTGTTTCAACGGGAACGGGAAATTCAGGATCTGGACAACAAACGCGCTTTGGAAAAACAGAATATCGCCAACTTTCAGAGCTGGATTGACCGGCATGATGAGGAATTGACGGAACTGCGAGAAAAAATTGTGAATCTGCTCCAGCATCGGAGTGAAACCGATAATCATCTCGAACAACTCAAACAGCAGCACAAGGAGGTTCAAGCCTTTATCCAGAACATTGAACAGGAACGGTCTGAAGAAGAACTCAAACTGACTGAGCTGAATACAGAAATGCAGCAGATGCAACGGAAACTCATCACAGTTCATACCGAATTGACCAACAATACCAATCAACGGTCTTTCATGCAGGATCGTCTGGATAATTTTCTGGACCGTCATTTGAAAATGAACGATCAATTGCGCTCCAGCGATCAGTTGATCCTTCAGTCAGAACGCAAGGTGGAACAGGCTCAAACCAAAGTGGAACTGGTTCAGAATGAAAAAGAAACGCAGGAAGAACACTTGCTGAAACTTCAGTCGGATTATGATTCTCAGGAAGAAGCGGTCGAGTTGACCCAGTCACGTTTGAAAAAAACGCAGTACGATTTTCATGCCGCCAGTTCCCAATTGGAGTCTTTGAAAAACATTCAGACCCGACATGAGGATTTTGGCGATAACGTCAAAAAACTGTTTGATCTTCTCGAAAAAAATCCTGACATGCGTCAACGTTTGGGAATCATGGGAATTCTGGCGGATTTCATTCATATTCCCGCCCAATATGTCGAACTCATTGGTCCTGTGATGGTCGATTATCTGGACTGGGTCATTGTGAAACAGGCAAACGCACTGCCTGACGTTGAGGCTTTTTGTCAGCAGAAGGGACTCGGGCGTCTGAATTATATTGCCCTCGATAAACTCGACTTTGACGCACAGCCTGCCACTGACGGACAGCCCATGTCCTCATTCATTGAGTTCAGAGGCGCGGTGGCCCATTGGGGACAGCGCTTTTTCGGCCTGATTCGGGTTCTTGAGGATTCCGGCAAGACAAACCTTGATCATTTGAATCGTTCTGTGTCAATCCAGAATACAGCAGAATGGTTGACCGTTAATGGAACGTATGTTCTGCGTAACGGCAGTGTGAGGATTGGCAAGACACAATCCACCACCTTTGGTTTTCTGGAACGACAGAAAAAGATTGATGAACTTCAGGAACAGACTGAAACCCTGGAAGAACAGGTTGAAGAACTGGAAGGGGACTTGCAGGAACTGACAGAACAGCAGGAACAACTGGAAGAGGCTATTCAGGAAACCCACGCCCGCACCCATGAACTTGAATTGGAATTATTAAGAAACAACAAGGAACTGGAACACGATGTGCTGGAATTTAAACGGGCCCGTCAGGCCCATGAACTCCTGCAATCTGATCTGTCCCTGATTGAGAAGGAAAAAGAAAAGGTAACAGCAAGTCTCCAGAATGTCAGCGAAGCATTGGTCGCGCTTGAAGACAAACGGTCTGAACTGGAGGATCGACTGACGAGACAACAGGAATCGATCCTGATTCAGAAAAGAATGGTCGATCAGGTTTCTGAAAACCTGCTGGGACAGCGTGTCGCCTTGACTGAAGCTTTTGAACAATTGAAAAATGCCCAGAAAACAGTGGACCGATTGCATCAGGAGCATCGCGAAGCTGAAGTCCGACTGGTGATGTTGAACAACGCGCATGAGGATTCCAGAAAAAAGGTTGAACACAGCCAAAAAATAGTTTTCGAAATTGACGCGAAATTTGAAAACCTGCTGAAAGACCGTGAAGCCGCCAAAGCCCAGCAGGAAGAAACCGCTTTGAAACACCAGGATGTCAGTCAGGAACGCACTGAGAAAAACGCCGCTCTGCACAAGGTCCGGCAGGATCTGGAACTCCTCATGGGACAGATTCATGAAGAGGATCTGAAAACCACAGAATTCCGATTTCAGCGGGAACAACTCGAACAGCAGTTATTGACCAGTTACAACCTGACACCGGATGAACTTTCACAGAATCTGGATTTATCAGGGCTGAACGAGAACGAACTGGCTGGACAACTGAGAAGCCTGAGAGCAAAAATGGGCGCCATGGACCAGGTCAATCTGGCGGCTCCGGATGAATACGCGCTCCTGACAGAACGGATGGGATTTTTAACCCGGCAGTCGGATGATCTGAAACATGCTGTGGATGATTTGCAAAAAACCATACGTGAAATCAACAATGAATCCAGACGCCGATTCAGGGAAACATTTGACATGGTCAACATGCATTTCAAGGAAACCTTCACGACCTTGTTTGGTGGTGGTGACGCTAAAATGGTGCTGACCGAAGCTGAAGATATTCTTGAGGCCGGGATCGAGATTGTGGCTCAACCTCCTGGCAAGCGGCTTCAGAACCTTAATCTGTTTTCCGGTGGAGAAAAGGCTCTGACCGCGATTTCGCTCATCTTCGGGATTTTTCTGATCAAACCCAGTCCGTTCTGTTTGCTGGATGAGGTGGACGCACCACTGGACGACACCAACGTCGGTCGTTTCAACCACATGATCCGGAAGCTCACAGACAACTCACAATTTATTGTTATCACCCATAATAAAAAGACCATGGCGATAGGGGAACGGTTGTATGGTGTTACCATGGAAGAACCCGGTGTTTCAAAAACCGTTTCAGTTCAATTCAATGAAGCCGAATCTCTCACTGCTTAGACATACCATTGAAGTTTAATGAAAAGAAAAAATTAGCCACAGTGACGAATTGTTACAGAATAAATGTTATACAGTTACCCTATATCTTGAACCATCATGCCAGAGTTAAGCCGGTTTTACGGAATCATCATCTATATGTTTGCTAAGGACCATCCCCCACCTCATTGTCATGTAAAATATGGTGAGTACATGGGGTTGATCAATATTAAAACTGGAGAATTGATTGAGGGAAAACTGCCTCTAAGAGCGTTACGATTAGTGCAGGATTGGATTGACCTTCATCAAGCGGACTTAGAAAAAAACTGGGAAGAAGCACAAACAGATCACCCTGACTTTCAAAAAATCGAACCATTGGAATAGTTATGCTTCATGTGATTAAAAAAATTAAACAAGTGACACCATTTTCCCTGATTCTACTTTTCAATACGGGCGAAACTGTACACGTTGATTTAGGTAATAAATTGAAGGAATGGTCTCAATCGCCAAAAAGCAAATTTAAAGCATTACTGGATCCAGCTTATTTTCAGAGTGTAAAATTGGACAACGATGCCCAGACCATATGTTGGGATAATGGAATAGACTTATGTCCTGATGTATTATATTCGATGGGAAAAGTTATAACTGTGTCAAATAAAGTATCTCAAAAAATTGCGAAAGAAAGTATCGTAATTGGATAAACCTGTTTTTAAATTTTCTTTGTATATATTTTTCAGGATCATGTCATGCAAGATGCGTCAACAAATGAAACAGTGCTGGTGATTGATGATGATGAACTTGTTCAGGAAATGCTGTTCGAATTCCTGTCAGACAGTGGCTACAGGGTGCTGGTCGCGGCCAACGGTCAAACAGCTCTTGAAATTTATGAACGTGAATCGCCCAATGTCATCATCACCGACCTGCGAATGCCGGAAATGGATGGCATCGGTTTTTTGAAAAAACTGCCTCGTAAAACCGCTATTAGTCCGGCCGTGATCGTCTTGACAGGTTATGACACCATGGATGAACTCGATCTCAGCTATGATCTGGGCGTCTACGCGTTTCTGAGAAAGCCTGCCAATCTGCATGAAATTTCCGGAATCGTCAGGAATGCGGCCATGCTATGTTCCTATGATGAACAGTTGCGACGGGAAAAAGATTCGTTGAAACAAGCCTATATCACTATTGAGGAAGAACAGCGAGCTAACCAGAAAATGCATCGTGAACTGGAAGAAAAACATCTTGTGCTGCAAAAAACATTTGAAAGCATGGCCGAAGGTGTCGCGGTTCTGGACACCCTGTTCCAGATCCATATGATCTCTCACAAGGCTTGCAAGATCCTCGGAGTTGAAGAAACCAGTGTCCTTAATAAACCGGCAGCGGCTATTTTAGGAACTGAAATCGCCGGCCCCTCCGGAGAATTGATTAAAAACAGCCCCATTCGGGAACCGCTCTATAATATCTCCACCAATCTGTTGTCTCCGTCTGGTACGGTTATTCCTGTTCAGTTGTCCATCATTCCACTGGAACCGGAAATTTATCCGGGTTGGATGCTCCTGTTCCGGGATATCCGGAATGAAGAAAAGCAGACCCGTGAAACCTCGGGGGGCATACGCTTTGGAAAAATGATCAGTTGCGATTCGGTCATGCATGAAATCTTCAGTCTGGTGGATAAAGTCGCCTTGAGTAATGCCACTGTTCTCATTGAGGGCGAAAGCGGAACAGGCAAGGATGTCCTTGCGCGTGAAATCCATGCCAGAAGTCACAGGGCACAAGGTCCCTTCCACACGGTGAATTGCGCGGCCATTTCCCCCCATCTGCTGGAAAGCGAATTTTTCGGGCATGAGCGGGGAGCCTTCACAGGAGCGTCTTATACCAAACAGGGACGTTTTGAACTGGCAAATAACGGAACCCTGTTTCTTGACGAAGTGGGCGAAATTCCGCTGGAACTCCAGGGAAAACTCCTGAGAGTTCTTCAGGATCGTTCCTTTGAGAGAGTTGGTGGAACAAAAACGATTCAGGTGAATGTTCGCATCATCGCAGCCACCAACCGTGATTTGAAGCAATTGACTGACGAAAAATTATTCCGGACTGATCTGTATTTTCGCTTGCATGTTGTTCCCTTCAGACTTCCCGCCTTGAGAGACCGTATTCAGGATCTGCACCTACTCATCCAGCAGTTGATTCAGGAGTTCAACAAACGTGAAAACCGTAATGTCAAAGGTGTGGATAAAGAGGTCCTGCAACGGTTTCTGCAGCATTCATGGCCGGGGAATATCAGGGAATTGTATCATTTACTGGAATACGCGTTTGCGGTCAGTTCTGAAGACACGTTGATGATCCAGCATTTTCCACCTGAATTCATCGCATCACTGGTTGATACACAGGAGTTGCCTATTCCAGACAGCGAGCGTGAATTTTTGTTACAGGCTCTGCAACGGGTAAATTTCAGAAAATCCAAAGCCGCCGCCCTGGTGGGAATGCATCGGTCTACGTTTTACCGTAAAATGAAAAAATACGGACTTCAGGGGAGTTGATTATGGCCGATGTTACTTTTCTGCTGGGAACAGGCCTCGGAGTACTGTTTTGCGGACTATGCTGGATTGTTCATTACTGGTTCGTTCTGCGAAAGAAGCAGTCAGGCAATTCCGCAATGAGTCAGAACATTGACGAAGATGGGCAGACTTCCAATAACATCAGGTTTACAACCACTGAGGTTCAGCAGCGGGCGATTCTGGACGCAATCCATGACGCGATGTTTCGTATCAGGAAAGATGGCCCCTTCTATGATTTTATTCCGGCTGAAAATTTTAACAAAATCATTTCAGGTTCGTTGTCGAATGAAAACGAACTCACCTCCCTGAACATTGCCCGAGAATCACTGCATTACCTGAAAGCCATGGAACATATTCAACTGATTCTGGAATCGGAAGGTCCGTTGGTTTATGAATATCATGTGGAACTGGAACATCAAAAAAAAGATTATGAAGCACGCATGGTTCGCAGTGGTGAGAATGAAGTTCTGATCATCGTCCGGGATGTCACTGAACACAACCGCACAAGAAATACCTTGACCCGCTTCCGTTTTTTTATGGATCAGGCCGGTGAAGCCATTTTGCTGGTTGATCCCGAAACTCGAAAAATCATAGATTTCAACAAAACCGCCACCGATTATCTTCAATATTCCGCGGCAGAGCTTCATGGTCTCCTGCTTGAAAATATCCGTTCTGATCAGTTCACCCAGACCCCGAGGAAGTGGAAGGAATATCTGGAAATGCTGCGTAGTATGGACAAACCGCTGGTTACCCAGGGCACCTTTCATCGCAAGGATCGTTCGTGGTTTTATACGGAAACAGTGGCCTCAACCCAGGTGTTTGAAGACCAGGAATATCTGTTGCTGACGATTAGAGACATCACCGAACGGAAAGAAGCCGGAGAGCAACTCGCACGGCTGGTTACGGCTATTGAACAAATGGCGGAATCCATCATCGTCACGGATCCCAACGGGATTATTCTATATGTCAATCCGGCATTCCGAAACACCACCGGCTTTCAAGGATTTGAGGTCATCGGGCACCGTCCCAGTATTCTGAAAAGCGGACTTCATGATACGGTGTTTTATGAAAACCTGTGGAAAACCATTCAGGAGGGAAATGTGTGGCACGGGCATATTTTCAACCGTAAAAAATCTGGAGATCTGCTCCAGGTGAACTCCACTATTTCACCTGTTTTGGATGCGGCGGGGCACATCATCAATTTCATTGCGATCCAACATGATGTGACCTATGAAAAACAATTAGAATCCCACATACGGCAGTCGCAGAAAATGGAAGCCATCGGGACGCTTGCCGGAGGAATTGCCCATGATTTTAATAACATGCTGTTTGCCATGATGGGGTATACCGAAATGGCGAGTCAAAAGCTGCCACGCAACTCCAGACCCCGACAGCAACTGGAAGAAGTGCTGCAGGTGGGACAACGGGCAAAAGAGCTGATTCAGCAGATTTTAACCTTCAGTCGCAGAAATGAGCAGGAGTTCCGGACGTTCCAGATTCAACCACTGGTGAAAGAAGTGATTAAAATGATCAAGGCGACACTTCCCTCAACCATTCAGGTTCATGAAATAGTTCCGGAAGAATTGCCGGTAATCACGGGTGATTCAACCCAGATCCATCAGGTGCTGATCAATTTATTCACCAATGCGGCTTATGCCATGAAAGAAAAAGGCGGTTTGCTGGAAATTGAACTCTCCGCAGTCATGCTGGACAAAGACCAGTCCCAATGGTTATCACTGACTCCCGGAAATTATATTCTGATCGCGATCAAAGATACAGGTGTTGGTATTCCCCCTGAAATTCTGCATCGGATATTTGATCCTTTTTTTACGACAAAACCCGTGGATGAAGGAACAGGCATGGGCTTGGCCGTAGTGCATGGAATCGTGGAAAACCATCATGGAACAATCAGTGTTGAAAGCACACCGGGCAAAGGAAGTGTTTTCAATGTTTACCTGCCGGCTTCCAGGGGTGAACATCCGGTTGTTGAGAAAAAGATCAAACAGCGCATCAAAGGAAAAGGCCGAATCATAATGGTGGATGATGAGCCGATTCTGGCGGAAATGGTCAAAGAGATGTTGATGACAGCAGGTTTTTCGGTAGAGGCCTACACAAACAGTCAAATCACCCTGGACGCCTTTACTAATAATCCGCATAACTATGACATTCTGATCACAGACCAGACCATGCCGGAAATGTCCGGCGTCGCTTTGGCCGAGGCTGTTGCCGGAATCAGACCTGAATTTCCGGTGATTCTGATCTCCGGCCAAATTGATCGGGCCTTAACCATCAACGCTACCAATATTGTCGCGGTATTGGGTAAACCTATTTCGTCACAGGAACTTATTAACGAAATCAAGAAAGCTATCAGCGATCATTGATCCTCTGAGTTCCACAGCGTCCGTCAAAGTCGTTTGAGACGCCCGGATTTGCGTTTCTGAAAACTTGACTATAAAAATAGTTTCATGAAACTTTTATAGAAAATGTTCCATTCCATTCCACGGAATGTTCCGCAATGATCACCTCTAATCAGAAAAGCGCTATGGGAAAATTCAGGAGTAGCACCAGCACCCAGGGAAGAAATATGGCCGGAGCCCGATCGCTCTGGCGTGCGACCGGATTCAAAGATGAAGATTTCAACAAGCCGATCATCGCCATCGCCAATTCATTTACCCAGTTTGTGCCAGGACATGTGCATCTGCATGACATCGGTCAACGGGTCAAAAAAGTGATTGATGCCAATGGTGGCGTCGGGGTGGAATTCAATACCATTGCCATTGATGATGGTATCGCCATGGGCCATGATGGAATGCTGTATTCCCTGCCCAGTCGGGATTTGATTGCGGATTCCGTAGAATATATGGTCAACGCGCATTGCGCCGATGCCATGATTTGTATCAGTAACTGTGACAAGATCACTCCTGGAATGTTGATGGCGGCCATGCGGTTGAACATTCCTGCCATCTTTGTTTCCGGAGGACCGATGGAAGCCGGCAAGGTGGGTGAAGCGAAATTTGATCTCATTGATGTGATGATTGCCGGAGGAAATGATTCTGTGGCTGAGGATGACCTCGGACGTCTGGAACGTTCCGCCTGTCCCACTTGCGGTTCCTGCTCAGGCATGTTCACCGCCAACAGTATGAATTGTCTGAATGAAGCGCTGGGCTTGGCCTTCCCCGGCAACGGCACCATTGTCGCGACTCATACCAGCCGTTGGAAATTGTTTGAACAGGCGGGGAAACGCATTGTCGAAATGGCACGCTCCTATTATTTGGAGGATGATGCTTCTGTGTTGCCACGGTCCATCGCGACGCTGGATGCCTTTAAAAACGCGATGGCACTGGATATCGCCATGGGCGGTTCCACCAACACCGTATTGCATATTCTGGCCATTGCCCAGGAAGCCGGAGTGGATTATACCATGAAACATATTGATGAGATCTCCCGTCATGTTCCGACCCTGTGTAAGGTCGCGCCTTCCTCCCATTATCATGTGGAAGATGTGCATCGGGCTGGCGGCATCATGGCCATTTTGGAGGAATTGATTCCTACAGGGTTGATCCAGCAGGCATGTCGGACCATTTCAGGAAAAACCATCGGGGAACAGATTGAGGCTTTCAGCATTCGTCAATCGCCCAACAGTCAGGCAAAGATGCTCTACAAGGCGGCACCCGGTGGGATTCCGACCCAGATCGCATTTTCACAAAACTCCCAATACTCAGTTCTGGATACAGATTCGGTCAAGGGTTGTATCCGTTCAGTGGAACATGCCTACAGTAAGGAAGGGGGCTTGTGTGTGCTGTATGGAAACATTGCGGAAGATGGCTGTATTGTAAAAACTGCCGGTGTGGATGAAAGCATCTGGAAATTCGAAGGCCCTGCCCGGATTTTTCATTCCCAGGATGCGGCCTGCGATGCCATTTTAGGCAATCAGATCAAGGAAGGCGATGTCGTAGTGATTCGTTATGAAGGTCCCAAAGGCGGACCTGGCATGCAGGAAATGCTATATCCCACATCCTTCATCAAATCTAAAAATCTGGGAAAAACCTGTGCCTTGATCACCGATGGACGTTTCAGCGGCGGCACTTCAGGTTTGAGCATTGGTCATGTTTCTCCGGAAGCGGCAGAAGGGGGAGCGATTGGCCTGGTGGAAGAAGGCGATCTCATTGTGATTGATATTCCCAATCGGCGGCTGGATGTCAAACTTGCTCAGGGAGAACTGGAACAACGACGAAGCACTATGGAAGCCAAAGGTCCGGAAGCCTGGACACCAGGACCCAGGCCACGTGTTGTGTCCAAGGCGTTGGAAGCCTATAGCATGATGGTTACAAGTGCGGCCAAAGGCGGAGTGCGGGATCTGAGCCAGTTGAAAGCTTCCCGTCCAGCCAAATTCTGAAGCTGATCCTGAGGAATCACGGTGGTTGTACTCATGAATCCTTCGTCAAAGTTTGTTTCACATTCCGGGCTATAGTCATCAGTTCGCCAATCAACGGAAAAAACCGTACAAGACCATACCGGAAATGATAAGTACCTGATCAAAAGTTTTTAACATTAATCTGGTTCCCTACCTCTGGTGCAAGGCTGTTAAGTTAAGAAATTACCTGCGAGAAAATCCCCCTTTTCAAAGGGGGCATGGGGGATTTAAAGCTCAGAATAACATCCCCCTAACCCCCTTAAACCAAGGGGGAATTGGTGCCAGTGACTTCACAGAGCTTAACTTAACAGACGTGTACCTCTGGTGGGGAACCGGAAAAACATGGGATTTCACCAGAATTTGCAAGAAGCATACGCCTAACACGAGTTATTGATTTTCCGGTTAGCCGTTCTCAGGTGAACTTTTTGAAGCTACTGCAAATCTTTTTTCCAGTAGCGGTTTCAATACGGACTTCAATTGAACGGATACCTCTTCAAAACTCATCTGATTGATTTCCAGCACTTCATCCTGTAAAAATGAATTTACAATAGCCAGCGTGATGGCTACCCTGTCGATCTCTTCAATAGTCATGTCCTTATTGAATGTGAACTTTTCACGAATCAGGTCATACAGTTCAGAACATACAAAATGAATAATGCGTGGTCCTGTGGAATTGCGTACAAACCTGAAGATTTCTTCAAACCGGAACAGGATCATGAGCAAACTTTCACGTTGAGAAAGAGTGCCTTTGGTAATGATGCCTGCTTGATTCGCATACAAGCTGATCCAGCGTTTTTCAAGGTCCTTCAGTTGAAAACTGAGTTCTTCCCATAAAAAGCGATCAACAGATGGTGGTTTGTCAAATACATAAGCTTTTTCATATGAAAAAACTTGTTCCAGAAATTGGCTCATGTCCCTCCTCGGTTAGTAATTATATGATGAATAATGCCTACAATGAATTTGCCTATGAAAAAACTCAAATGGTTTTTCAGGGGATTTTCAAAAAATGAAACATTTATTTGTGAAATATGACTCGGCCCTGGCTTTCAGAACGCTAGTAACCATCTCCATGCTTTGGACAGTGCCCTTCATCACGGGTTGTAATTCACTGTTTTACTTCCCGAGCAGACACATATTTTCAACCCCGGATCAGGTGGGGCTGCTCTATGAACCTGTGACCTTCAGGCATGAAAGCGGCCCCCAACTCTCAGGTTGGTTCATTCCAGCGTTTGATACCACAGAACCAGCACAGGGAACGGTGGTTCAAATTCACGGTAACGCTGAAAACATGACCAGCCATTGGTTCTCGCTGGCATGGATGCCATTTTCCCGGTTCAATCTGTTTACCTTTGACTATCGGGGTTATGGCGGCTCGGAAGGAATACCGGAGATAGAAGGAACCATTCAGGATGTCAAATCGGCCATCGCTTATGTGCAGTCCCGCACAGATGTTGACAAAACCCGATTGATTGTGATTGGGCAAAGCCTGGGGGGCGCCTTGAGCATTGCGGCACTGGCTCAACCCTCTGAAATCAAGGTGCCCATGCTGATTGTGGAAAATACGTTTTCTTCCTATCAACGCATTGCCCGTGAAAAACTTCAGGAATCATGGATTTTATGGCATTGGCATTTATGGGCGCCTGATCTTCTGATTGATGACACCTACAGTCCGGAATCATTGATTGCAAAAATCCATGATATTCCGATACTCTTCATTCATGGAACCAACGACCAGGTGATTTCATACCATCATTCCCTGATCTTGTATGAAAAAGCCAATGTTCCCAAATACCTGTGGATTTTGCCACAAGGTCAGCATCTCAGCACCTTTCATACGGCAAACAACAGAAAAAACCTGCTGGATTTTATTCAAACCAAACTGCCTCAAACGGACAAACCGAAATCATTGCCGCTGGTAACTCATGATTTTGTCTGGGAACCCCAAACCCGGTGATTGTCCCTCCGAATGGTCAAGCGGCGGGTATCAAAATATTCCAGCAATTCCACAGCATGTTTTCGTCCAATATTCAGAAATTCCTTGAATTCAATCACACTGATGGTTTCATGCGTGGAAAAATAGTGTTCCAGTCTGGCAACAATGGCCTCCATCTGCCCTGACGTATAAAACAAATCCGGTGACACCCGAACCAGTTGTTTCTGGTGAGTTGCTTTTTTCAAAAAGGCGACGCCCTGTTTTTCAGCCATTGCAAGATCCTGTAACAACTGGGTCTGACGCCGGGGTTGAAACTGGTCGGCTTCCAGCAGTGTGGTGCATCGGGCCAGTTGGTCCTCATAATCATCTGAAATTTGTATGGTATGGTCCGGCAACGCAAAATACTGATCCTGTTGCGCCAGTCGATTCTGCCGTGTCAGATATTTCAAGACCGATTCCACTTCTCTGGTGTCTTTGAACAGCAGTGAAACCTTACCGCCGATTTCAACTGCGGTCATTCCCGCCAGATCAGGATGTTTCTGATGATGAGCCGCGATCACACGCACCAGAAACTCTGCCATTTTATGGAGATGTTCCACATGAATATACCGGGTTGCCTCCGTGGTGATACCAATGATTTTTTGAGAACTTCTTAATTTTTGCAATATGCCATCGGCTCGCCGGGAAGAAAGTCCGCTTCTCACCATAAAATCTTTTTCTGTGACACCCTGAATGGATTGCAGATACACCACAGTTTCCCCGATTTCTTCATCAGAGCCATGGACCAATAATCGCATTTTATCTGTTTGTGCCTGACGGATCCTTCGGGATTTTCCGGGAAATGGATCAATCACTTTTCCTCCGCCTATGGTGAATTGCGCATTGAAATTCCGGATGATGAAGCGGTCACCTGTCCGACTGCTCACCTGTTTTTCCAAACGAAGCTGAACGAGGGAACGCTCACCCGGATTGATCAGATCCCGGTCAAACAGGACCAACTTCCCCATCACTTCAGCGGTTCCCAGATAAACTCTCACCCGTGTATTGTGAGCCACCCCGGCAGGAATATCTTTCAATATTCTCAATTCGGCATTGAGCATGTAACTGGTCAGCAGTGTGCCTTCAGTCGCCAGTTGGTCCCCCCGTTGAATCTCATCTCTGGATAAATTTGAAATATTGAGGGCCGCACGTTGACCCGCACGGATTTCATCCTGAGACTGGCCATGAACCTGAAATCCACGGACACGGACTATTTGCCCTGAGGGAAATTGTGTCAGAGGAACCTCTTTGCGCACTCTTCCTGAAACGACCGTTCCGGTCACCACCGTGCCAAAACCCTTGACAGAAAACGACCGATCCACATTCATTCGGAAGGGGTGATCGACATGACGGGGGGTGAGTTTTTTATATAATTTTTCCAACTGCGTTTTCAACGCCTCCAGACCTTCGCCGGTTTTGGCGGAAACAGGGACCATCGGTGCGGCTTCCAGGAAGGTATCCTTCACCGTTTCCCTGACTTCCTCAGCGCATAAATCGCGCATTTCAGGGTCTGCAAGATCGCTCCGTGTCAGCACAATCAGCCCCTGCCTGACACCCAGCAAATCACAGATCGCCAGATGCTCACGGGTTTGAGGCATCACCCCTTCATCGCAGGCAACGACCAGTAGTAGGGCATCAATTCCTGAAACCCCGGCAAGCATGTTGTGAATAAACTTTTCATGCCCCGGCACATCAATGAACGCAAACCGGGTTCCCAACGCATCCTGATAATGGGCAAAACCAAGATCAATCGTGATTCCTCGGCGTTTTTCTTCGGCCAGAACATCCGTATCTGTTCCGGTCAGTGCTTTGACCAGTGTGGTTTTCCCATGATCAATATGCCCGCCGGTTCCAATCACATAATAACCCGAAATGTCAGTATCAGATGCCATGAGTCACGCCTTGAACAGATTCAATCTGGAAATGAAAGGTTTGCGGCCTTTTTTTTATTTGTATTGGAGAATGGTTTTTTTCATGAAACGAGACGTTCCCTTCCTGATCCATGAGAATCACTGTGGAGGTACGGGTTCCATACAACGGAGTTTTGATGAAAAGGGGAGACAGTAGCCGTTCCATATGGATTCCAATGCCCGTGTCAGGCAGTTGTTCATCAGGAAAACCAGACGGATCTTCCAGAATCGCAAACAGATCCCGCACCTCAAACCGTTCCTGATGAAGCAGTTGTGACAAACGTTGTTTTCCTGCCAGAACCTTGGGCCAGGGTGAATCAAGCAGATGGTTGCTGAGTCCATACATTCCCGCAGACAGCGTTGACACCTCAGCAGTTCGGTTGGAGACATACATGATTTCATTTCCGGCAGAACTGATCTGCCCAATCAACAGATTGAAACCGTCATACTGTTGCCTGTTTCTGTTCACACGATCGACATATTCCGCAACAGAAGCTGACGCCTGAAGAAAATCCCGAACCAGCAGACCTCGACTGAACAATTTTTTGGAGGGCACTATTTCACGATAGTTGGTAATGATGGCAAATTTTCCCTGCCGGGTCACCCCAAGCCAGGTGCCGCCTGCTTTTTTATCTTTTCCAGCCAATAGATCGGGAAACTCTTTCCAGTAATGAGCCTTCACCGAAGGCCGATGAAAAAACTCATCCCGATTGGAGAGCAATATGAAGGGAAAGCCGGAATGCTGCTGAGAAACAAGAAACAGAACACACATTGAAGGTCAAAGGAGGTAAAAGGTTAAAGGGGAAAGGTCAAAGGGTAAAGGTTGAAGGCGATGAGAATGAGACGGGGGGAAGGGAAAAGGAGGTGAAGATTCAAGAGTGTGGTTCTTGAATCTTGTTTCTTTCCCTTGAGGAGATTCCATCAACCGTGGCTTATAACGTATAAAGAACAAATTCAATGCGTCGGTTTTTCTTGCGCTGAGTATTGGACTCAGTCGCGGGCCTGTAAGAACTGTAACCTGCCGCGGAAATTCTGGAAGGGTCCACAAAAGCGCTGTCAATCAGATAGCGCACCACATTGACAGCACGTGACGTTGACAGTTCCCAATTGGTTGGAAATTTTTCACGGGTATTTTTTCCCACAGGCAAATCATCAGTATGCCCGCTCACCTGAATATAAACCCCCGGTATTTCCTTCAGTCGATGACCAATCTGATTCAAAATCCGAAAGCCTTCCGCATTGATAAAAGCTTCTCCTGAATCAAAAATCCGATGTTCTTCCACTCGCAAAATCACACGATTGCCTTCACTGAGAACGGTCAGTCGTTCCTGTTGGATCTCATTGCCAAACACTTGCTGAAGCTGAGCCTGGAAATCACCCTCCGGTATTGTTGCTGATTTTTCAGGTTTGGCGGGTTTGGGCTCCCGTGAAAGCGTGTTTTGCAGAGACTGTTTTTCTGTCGCCAGAATTTCGATCTGATTGGTGAGATAATCAATTTCCTGATTCAGTGCCTTGATTTTTTCTTCCTGGTCTTTGGTGGCTTTTTTCAACTGCATGTTGGCCTGATGCGCGGCATTGATCTGTATTTCCAGATCCTGCTGTCGCTGATGCAAGGCTGTCGCGGCTTCTTCAACCGCCTGTTTTTTGATCTGAATTTCGGCTTCAGCATCCTGTTGGGTCGCCTGAATAGTGGTCAACTGATCCTGATGCAGTTTCAGTTCCTGTTCTTTCTGTTCCAGCAATTGTGCTGTTTTCTGCTGTTCAATTTGCAGGGCTTCAATTTTTGTCTGTTGAGCCGCAAGTTGCTGGTCGGATGTCTGTTTTTCAGTTCGGAGTTGCTTGAGTTCATTCTCTTTGCCGGCAATTGTTTTCTTATAGTTTTCAGCTTCATTCACCTTGGCCGTGTACTCTTCCTGACTGGGTCCGCAGCCTGCAAGGCTGAGCCATAACGCGATAACCAGCCACACCCCTCTTTTTCCATTCCTCCTCATAATCACTCCTTTTTGTCTTTTTTTGAAATTACCTTGTGTGATCCCTTATGAAAACTGCTGATCAAACGCATGAATGAAGGCCTTTAACTGTTCGGCTGGTAACTGATTGATGCCCGCGGCTTTGGCCCGTCCACCACCTGTTGGAAATTGCCGACACAAAAGATCCGCGCCGACGGGTGCTGTCTGTGGAGCACGAACACTCACCATCCATGAACCATCATGATTTTCTACAAGCAAGGCTTGAGCCTGTTCAGGATATTTACGGGACATTTCATTGTTATACACACCGGCTATCCGTTTGGCCCAAGCTTCTGAGGGAAAGCAGACAATCCGTCCTGTTCCCTCATGCGGTAATGCCCCGAACGACAGGGCCAGTTCCCGATCCTGCTTAAAACCTGACCTCAGTCTGGAAATTGTTTCCGAGTTTTCTATAAAATCGCCGGGATGTTCATAGGGCACAAGGCTCAGATATAATTGATCCGGAGATAAATGAAGATCTTCCAGGGATTCACCATAACCATTGTAATTGATCAACTCACCCAGTTCTCTGAGGCTTGCTGTATGTGACTCCGATAACCCCAGGTCTGTTGCCAGTTTATGAGCAGATTTATGCAGATTATCTCCGAACGCGGCAACAATAGCCCATTCCCGATAGGTTCCTCCGAGATAACGATCCACCAGCAGACTGGTGCACAAATCAGGGTCCATGTCCAGATGCGTGTTCAAATGAGCGCTTACAGGAATTTCCCCATGATAATGATGATCAAAATAGAGAATGTTGTTTTCCTGTTTCAGCAAAGCATTCAATGCATCCCGGTTCGCATCCAGTGAAATATCCAGCACCACAATATCAGCATGTGTGACATGTTTAATTTTTTCCAGCAAACCAATGTCACGTTTGACACCTGTAATCAGCAAACTGGAAGCCGGTTGCGCCAGACGAAGCTGATGCAGGGCACAAATTCCATCCGCGTCACCATTAAAAACATCAATTTTTTGAATCATTCTACCACATAGACGATTATTTCAAACACAGCCCTCTGTGTCTGACTATCCATTCATTAGCAAAATCTGAATAACAAGAGCAACGATAAAAAGTATAATTCCGGTAAGAACTAAATGCACTGGATGAATCGATCCATTCTGATGATCCAGAGAATCTGTGTCATAATTTTTCATGAAAACTCCTGAATTTTTAAAATCAATAGACCCCTTCAGGTATGGGATTACTCCTCCCCTGGCCGCTTATTACACGAAATATGGAATTAAGGCAGTTCGATATTTGCAAGGAAGGAACCAAATCTGGATTTCAAATGGAAAGGTTCTGATTTTTTTTACTGAGGTTTCTTAAAAAATGATCGACCAGCACAAGGTTGATCATGGCTTCCACAATGGGAACAGCGCGGGGAAGGACACAGGGATCATGTCTCCCCTTGGCCTTGAGTTTGACGGGAATACCCTCTCGGGTGACGGTATCCTGCTCGAAGTTGATGGTTGCGGTGGGTTTGAACGCGACACGCAAATAAATTTCTTCACCGTTGGAAATGCCACCTTGAATTCCACCGGAATTGTTGGTGCGGGTATGAATCTGACTGTCACGCATGATAAACGCGTCATTGTGTTCTGAGCCCTTGAGAAAAACTGAATCAAAACCCAAGCCAAACTCAATCCCCCGGGTTGCCGGAATGGACATAATCGCTTTGGCCAGATCGGCAGTCAATTTGTCAAACACAGGTTCGCCGAGTCCAGCGGGAACATTGCGCACCACTGCGCCAATGACTCCGCCGACACTGTCACCGGACATCCGCGCATGATCAATGCATTCATACATCAACGAAGCGGCTTCCTGATCCGGACAGCGTACCGGATTCCCTTCGATCTGTTCAAACGTAACCCGTGACGGATCAATGTTGGCTTTGATATCAAATATTTGTTGTACCCAGGCCAACGTTTGCAGACCGCAACACTGGTGAAGAATTTTTTTCGCGATAGCACCGGCCGCCACACGTCCAATGGTTTCACGAGCGCTGGAACGCCCGCCACCCTGCCAGTTGCGCAAACCATATTTTTGTTCAAAGGTATAATCCGCATGACTGGGACGAAACAGATCTTTCATTTCATCATAGGCACCGGGGCGGGCGTCTTCGTTCATGACAGCGATTGAAATCGCGGTTCCCAGGGTTTTCCCTTCAAAAACTCCAGATAAAATCGCGGCTTGATCCTGTTCCTTGCGTTGTGTCGTGATTTTGCTCTGTCCCGGTTTCCTGCGATCCAGGTCATGCTGTATGTCCGCTACTGATAAGTCCAGTCCTGCCGGGCATCCATCAATCACTACACCGACACCACCTCCATGGGATTCCCCCCAGGTTGTAATCCGAAATAAATGTCCAAAACTGTCGCCCATAATCTCTTTCCTGAGTATTTTAAGTTTGCTGAAATTTTTAACGGAGTTTATTTTTTCCCGATGAAGACGCAAGCCCTATAGGGATTTTTTTTCGAGAGAAAGTGATAGAATTATTGCTATAGCCTTTTAGATTTGTTAGTTGGTTTTACAGAAGACGAATAAACAACTTATTTTTAAAAAACGCACATGGCTTCAGCTCCTCCCAATAATCCATCAGTTCAGAAACCTGTCAGAAATATGCATCCGATCGGCGTGCATCTGGCTCGGGCCTACAACACCAACGTGAAACTCGGCTTTTTATTGAACAATAAAAAATCCATCATGGGCAATTCGCAGACAGGTTTTGCCTTGCAGCCATCGGCCATAAAAAGATTGCGAAGTATTTACAAGGAAGATCCCTCCTTAAGTTTTCTTCCTGGAAAAATCACTGAGCGTGAAGAAGATGAATCCCTGGCCGCCAAACTTTATTTCATCACGGGACAAAGTGTGCTGGAACACTTCAGTGATACTGTCAGACAATTCATCAAACCCTTGATGATGGCCATCTCCCGTGCGAATGATGAGGATGACTCTGACGAAAATAAGGCTAAAATCATTCAGATGTTCAATGAACCCGTGGACACTAAAAATCCACAGTCGCCCACCCCCTTCAAACTGTTGCGGCAAGTACAGCAGGCACTGATGAACATGCGGCAGCGCATGCAGATGGAAGTTGATGTTTTTGGCAGAGTCAGAAAAGGATTGATCACTGACGAGGATTGTCAACACGCCCTGACCTCGTCCAATCTGCTTGAAGTCAAGGGGCGCATTGTCGCGGCTGAACCGATTTTTCATATCCTGAAAACACTGCGTCAGATCAAGCAATCAGGCTTCCAGGGAGAATTTCACCCTAAAATCACTCTGGAACGGGCCATCACCAATCTTGAGAACTGGGGTCCGGGTACCCCTCCCCGAAAAATAGAACTCAGAGATCATCCCTCTGGCAACAAAATTCCTGTTCTAAATCAAAAACTGAAGGAACAGCTTCAGATCTTCGATGAATCCGCCGCAGAAATTCTTCAGCACACAATTGCGCCACAATCCTCTCAGGAAATGCTGGATTATGCGACGCAAATGCTTAAAAAAAGCTATGACCCTCTACCACAGCCTGAACCATCCGAAGACGAAGAATCGCCAGAACCTGAAACCGCACCCATGCCACGGGCTAACCCGTTGGATGTTGAAGAAATCATCCAGTTCTATCAGCACCGTGAACCCGGAAACACAATTTTTCTGGTACAAGCCCTTCATTTTGAAACAGCGGTGCAAACCTATTTGAAAAAGGGAATTCTAGGCTTGGAGCAAACCAAGGAATTGCGTGAAATCTTTGTAACCACACTGATTGATCTGACCTGCGCGATTGATCTGTTTCTGTCAGAAGGAGAAAAAATCTGCGACAGCATTCGGAACTTTACCTCCAAATCCGGAATCAACTCCAACGCTGGCGAGTTGGGGAATGTTGTCAATCCCGGGAAAAACACGCATCACCTGCATTTCACTGACGCAATCTATGAATGGACCTGGGGTTATGTCAAAGTATTAAAAAAATATGTCATGCTCAATGAAGCGATTCGTGACAAAATCATCACCGAAGCACAAACGATTGAAGACATCGCGTTTCTTGACACCAATGAAGCGATTGACCGCATCACCCAGCTTCAGTCGTTGACGAACGCGTTCATCAAGGGCTATATCTCTGAAGAACAACAGAAACGCTTTCTGGATTCAGAACAAACATCCACAGAGGAACTACAAAGTGTCGCCTCTTTTTTCACAGCCCTGGGCAAATACAACTTTGAAAAACGCTGTATTGATTTCACCAGAGGCATTCTGGAGTTGATCAGCTACTATGAGCCTCTGATTGAAAAAGACCCCACTTTCAAAAAAAACTTTTTTCCGGTCTTCAAGGAACTCAAGGAACTGGCGGCTGAATCATCCCATACCCAGATCATTCAGGATATGCTGTCCGGCGAATCCTACAAACGTACTCCTGAAAGCATTTCACTGATCGTCCAGCGACTGGGACACGCCCTGGAACTCAAGTTGAAATATGAGGGCTTCGTCAAGGAATATGGTCCGAAAATACAGGATCTGAACAAGGCCTTGAAAAGTGGCTATGATTTTGATCTGTATAACAAGATTTTTTATGTTTCAGAAGACCCTGAGGCCCCCTCATTGCTGGGAATGCTGAATCTGGTCAATGGTTCTGAGGAAGCCTGTGATCTGAATATTTTTCATGATAATGACAACATTCTGTTCCGCAAATGCCTCCTCAATTCCTTCAAAACCAATATCGTGGACGAAAGCAATGTGACAGATCTGATCGGAATGGATTATTTTGTGAGTATTCTGACACATTTCCAGATTATGTTCTTTCATGCACTGCGAAAAATATTGATTCTGGATGTGGAAACCCATCGTAATGAGGAAGGTAATAACTCTCTGGGCATCAAGAAAGAGCGCATTGAGGAAATGCGACAGGAATGTGAAGCAATCCTGACCAAGCAGATGCCTATCAGTTTGGCCCTCAAAAAACTGGAGGGCATCTGGCAATCCCTTGAGAAAAACAAAGTCATTGCCACCAACGCAAAAAGCATTGCCATGATGCAGCAGAAATGGGAAGGGAGCATCCCCGGCGGATCTTCCCTTCACCAACGCTTGAAAAGCAACCCCAACAACCGGGAAATGCTGGAGGACTATGCAACAAAAATGCGGGAAGCTATTCAAAAATATCAGAAGGATATGGAACAAATCGCCCAGCGTTTGCGTGACTGGAAAAATAAACAGGATGATCTTCCCAGCCACATTCGTGAGTATCAGCGTCAAATTCTGATCATGGAACGTTCCATTGCCCAGACTGTGGAAGAAATCCGCGAACTCAACCCCAAAAATCGGGATGATCTGCTCCGGCAGGTTCAGGAGAAAAATATCCGTATTGCCAAATATCGGAAAACTTTAGAAAAATTCAAGAAAGACAACCCTCACGTCAATTTATCCATCCCCTGAAACAAGGACTGTATGCTCTATCGACAATGGATGTTTGCCGGGTATATCGGCATGGGACTGATCTTGATGAGTCTGCTTATCGCCGCCACTTTTCCCCGGAAAATGAACACCATGCCGGACGGCTTTTTTACGCCCATCATCGCGTTTGAATTCATCGAAACACAGGAAGAAGTGCGGCAGTTCTTTGGTCCGATGGATTCAGCGGAGACCCTCAAACGAATTGAGGCCATGAACCGTGGAAACCGTTTTGATTATTTTTATATCGTTCTGTATGGCCCCTTCTTAATCAGTATTCTGCGCACCCTGTCTATTCAGGAAAAAAATCCGGTTTATCTTCAACTGATGATTTTGCCCCTATTGGCAATGACAGGGGACTTTCTGGAAAACAGGCAATTATTTGCCATCACCTCCGGGTTGGTTGCCCTTGAACCGATTGATCAGCACCTCGCCACCCTTCACTGGACCACCTGGATGAAATGGGGAAGCCTGACGATCTTTTTCGCCGCGTTGATTCCATATTTCCGGCACCAAAACCGTTTTGGGAAAATTTATGTTTTGCTGGCCTCGTCGGCCCTTGTGCTGGGCCTTGTGGCACTGATCCAACGCTCGGTAGTCAATGAAATTTTTGCACTGCTTATTATTGGACTGTTTGTTCTGTTACTGATTTATAGCCAGCTCAGAATCATACATTATAAACGAATGGGACAATGAGTTTTGTTGATCCTGAACAGGTGAACGTGACAACTGAACAAACAAGATACATCCTGGCCATTGACCTGGGTACCTCCGGCCCCAAAGTCGCGCTGGTCTCCGTTCAAGGACAGGTGCTGGACTGTTTGGTTGAAAAAACGCCGCTGGAACTGTTTCCCGGAGGTGGTGCGGAACAAGCACCCGAGGACTGGTGGAATGCCATTGCCCGGGGAGTGAAAAAACTTCTCGCTAAAACCCGGATTCCGCCAGAGCAGATCATCGCGGTGAGCAACACGACCCAGTGGTCGGGTACTGTCGCGGTGGACCGCCAGGGAAAACCATTGATGAATGCCATCATCTGGATGGATTCCCGTGGTGCCAAATATCTGAAAAGAATAACCGGTGGCATACTGAACTATGACGGTTATGATCTCAAAAAGCTGTTCAAATGGTTGAGGAAAACCGGCGGGCTCCCTTCACAGTCGGGCAAAGACCCCGTTGCGCATATCCTGTTCATCAAGCATGAACTTCCTCAAATTTATCAAAATACCTATAAATTTCTGGAACCCAAAGATTATCTGAATCTGAAATTCACCGGAAAATTTGCCGCCGGGATGGACTCCATTGTATTGCACTGGCTTACAGACAACCGGGATATTCAGAACCTGCGCTATGATCAGGAACTCATCCGCATGTCCACCATTGATCCGGACAAATTGCCTCCCTTGAAAAAAAGCACTGATACGCTGGGCCGGATTCTGCCCGAAATTGCCAGAGAACTGGGTTTGTCTGAAGACACGGTGGTTGTGATGGGAACGCCGGATATCCAGTCCGCCACGATCGGTTCCGGTGCCGTCAGGGATTATGAAGCGCATCTTTATATTGGAACATCTTCCTGGTTGACGTGCCATGTTCCCTTTAAAAAAACGGATATTCTCCTCAACATGGCCAGCATTCCCTCGGCGTTGCCCAATAAATATTTTGTGGCCAACGAACAGGAATGTGCCGGCGTCTGCCTGACCTATCTCAAGGACAATCTGTTTGCCCGCAAAGATGAACTCAATACCAATCCCAAAACGCGAAATGTGTATGAAATTTTTAATCAAATGGCAGAAAAAGTTCCTCCCGGCAGCAACAAGGTCATCTTCACCCCCTGGCTTTATGGAGAACGAACCCCGGTGGAAGATCATACCATACGTGGCGGATTTCATAACCTTTCCCTCCATACAACCCGGGATCACATGATTCGTGCGGTATTTGAAGGTGTCGCGCTGAACTCACGCTGGCTGTTGCAATCCGTAGAAAAATTTGTCAAACGGCCCTTTCCCCAAATCACCATGATTGGCGGAGGTGCCATTTCTGATCTGTGGTGCCAGATTCACGCGGATATTCTGAACCGGCCGATCCGTCAGGTAAAAAATCCGATCGAAACCAATGTCCGGGGTGCGGCCATGCTGGCTTCACTGTCGCTTGGACTGATCACTGTGGACCAAATCGCCGAACAGGTTCCCATCGCGAATACCTGGAATCCCCGACCGGAACATAGAGCCTTGTATGATGAACTGTTTGAAAGTTTTCTGGAAATCTATCACCAGAACCGCCGCATCCATGCCCGGCTGAACCGTCAAAAATAGGAATGACATGAGCCTGCTACAAAATCTGAAAGCCACCATTGCCCAAGCCAATCCCAAACCGTTGACTGACCTGCTTCAGCATCTGGACAAACTCCCGTTTTTGCCGGAAATCGAGAAATATCTGAAAAAATTTCCCCTGGTGAATGATTTGCTGGAAAAACAATACACACAGATTATGAAAGATCTGGAACAGTCCAGCAAACCCTACCGCAACGATTTTGCCACCCACACCTGTATTCCGAAAAAGGGAATCAACCGGGACGCTGTTTTGCAGGATATGCGAGCCATGCGTGATCTTGAAATTTCGCGCTGGAAAGACGGTTATGTGTCAGGTGCGGTTTATCATGGCGATGAACAGCACATTGATTTTCTGAATCAGGTGTATGCGCTCCATTCCCAAAGCAATCCGCTTCATTCCGATTTATGGCCCAGCATCACCAAGTTTGAAGCTGAAATTGTCGCCATGACCGCTCACATGCTGGGATCTTCGCAAAACAGTCCTGCGAAGGATGTTTGTGGAGTAGTGACCTCCGGTGGAACAGAAAGCATCTTGCTGGCCATGAAAACCTATCGTGATCACGCACGGGAAACACGAGGTATCCTTAAACCTGAAATGGTGGTTCCAGTCACCGTTCATGCGGCCTTCGACAAAGCCTCACAGTATTTCAACATCAAGATGGTTCGCGTCCCTGTTGGACGGGATTATCGCACAAATATCCGTGCCGCAAAAAAAGCGGTCAACAGCAACACGATTGTCATGGTTGGTTCGTCACCCTCGTTTCCGCATGGAGTGATCGACCCGATTGAAGAACTTTCCACGTTTGCCCTGGAAAAAGGAATTGGATTTCATACAGATGCCTGTCTGGGAGGATTTCTGCTACCGTGGGCTGAAAAACTGGGTTATGCGGTGCCGCCCTTTGATTTCAGACTTCCCGGTGTGACTTCCATTTCAGCGGATACCCATAAATTTGGTTATGCGGCCAAAGGAACCTCGGTGATTCTTTACCGAACGCCAGAACTCAGACATTATCAATATTACACGGTGGCCGACTGGCCGGGAGGCATGTATTTTTCCCCCACGTTTGCCGGTAGTCGTCCCGGCGCGCTGATCGCGGCATGTTGGGCCGCAATGGTCTCTATGGGGGAACAGGGCTATATGGATGCCGCCGGAAAAATATTAAAAACCGCGGATACCATCAAACGTGAAATTCGAAACATTCCCGAACTGCATCTTTTGGGGGATCCGTTGTGGGTGATTTCGTTTGCCTCCAAAACCCTGGATATTTACAGAATCATGGATTACATGACCCAGAAACACTGGAACCTGAATGGCTTGCACAAGCCCTCTGCCGTGCATCTGTGCGTCACGCTCCGACATACCCAGACAGGTGTGGCAGAACGGTTTATCCAGGATCTTAAAGAAGCGGTGGCTTATGTGAGGCTCCAACCCAAAACCCGTGGCGGCATGGCACCCGTTTATGGACTGGCGGCCACACTTCCTGCCAAGGGCGTGATTGGGGACATGCTCAAACGTTATATGGATGTCTTGTATAAAGCCTGAGTTATGTCAAATCTTCGTTATCGCATTTCATCCTTTATCGTCATTTTCTGCATTGTTCTCGCCCAGACAAGCCACGCCTTGCCGCTTAAAACAGAAATCCTCAACGACAAGGAACAGCCTGTCGCAAAAGTGCTGGTTTACATTGATTTTGTGGAAATTCTGGATATGTCCGACAACCTTCAGGGCAAAGTTGGCATTTTCAACAATCAGGGCAATCTTGAACTGTTCATTGTGAAGGAAGATAACCTGAAATCAGTGGTTGGCAGAGCATTTGATCGGAAACTGTATGATGCCAATGATCAACTGGTGGGCTATTATGACTGGAGCACTTTCTGGGTCTATGCCTATTCCCCCACCGGAAAAAAACTGGGACAGGCCAAATGCATTGCGTTTCGTGGCGTATGCGCGGCAGGAGTTGCCACCTATCTGACTGAATTATTGACAAAACCTCTTGTAACTCCCGGTGGAACTCCTAACATTGCCCAACCTGAAACAATTCAGGACGGCGGCGTCACACTGGAATAATTGATTGCCGGAATCAATGACACATTACCTTCATGGAACCTCATGGAACGTTTATCTTTAACCCAGGCCTGTGAAAAAATGGGAATCTCCAGAGTTTCCCTGAATAAACTGATGCGAGAACAGGGAATCAAGACTTCCCGATCCGGAAAAATCCAGACGATTACCATTGACCAGTATGAAGTCTTGAGATCCGCGCAGAAAAGAACGCTGACCCCTGAACTGTTGCCCACCCCCACGATTCATGAAATTCTCCCGGCCTTGTCAACAACCATGGATCCTTCCGTTGAACGACTCGTCCGAACTCTGGAAACACAAATTGAGTTTTTAAAGCATCAATTACGACTTGAGGAAAATTCAACGGCTGATACAGCCAGTCTGGAAATTGAATTGTTGCACGAACACATCCGGATGCTAAAGACACAACTGGCTGAAATGAGGGACCGTGAACGCATGTTGCTGGAATTGAATCAAACCCTCACCGAAAACAACATCAAACTGTCTGAAAGTTACAATCAGATCCATCAACTGCTGGTGAAAACACAGGAAGCAAACGCGGAACTCAGAACAGACATTCGCACAATGGAAACTTTGGCCGAAGAAGCATCAGCCAATAATACACCACCCCCACCCATTCCTGTGAATGAGAACAGATCCATGGTTTCGGCGCTTCTCAAGCGGACGTTGCCCATCCTTGGACGAGGGGCCTCCGTGCCCCCTGCGCCCGCCCGAGACAAACAAAAGAATCCTCCACATAAAAATTTTTCTAAAAACAAACGTTCTTCGTGAACGGGTTCAGGCAAGAAAACACGATAACTCGACAAATGCCATCAATTCCTCTTCCAGTTCGGAAGAAATCCCTGAATCCGCAGGGAACCATGGCATACCTTGATCAAAGACCGTGTGGTGTTCACACTCCAGACACTGGTATTTGGGGGGATGCACTTTGATATAGGTGTTCCCCAGCAAGGGAAAAGGCCGCATGGTGGTTTCTCCGCGAACGTCCAGGCGATGGTTCGTCATATAGCCACAAACCGGACAGATTCCCCATGTCGAATCAATATCCACACTGATGATCATGCTTTTATCAGCCAGTAATTGACAATCTGTAATTTGAATATCATAGGCTTGGTGTTCCATTGTGTCCTCCTTGTTGAAAAAGACATTTTCCATATTCTGAAATTTCTGGCGGTTTTCCCTATGCCCCGGTTTACTGACGCGCCACGAATCCATCCGTGTTGCGCGTGCACTGATTCGTTTCAGCAATAACTTTCCATTTGTTGCTCATCACCGTCAAATAATCATTATTTTCAGCAAATTGAGCCAGTTCAGCCCCCTGCATTTCAAGCAGTAGATTTTGCCGGGCCAACTGAATCGCCTGATTTTGATTCACCTGATAGAGCCACACGGTGATACCTGTCAAAACCAGCAGGACTACAAGCATCAACCGTCGAAGGAGCACATCGGCTGTCAGACTGAAATTTCTGACATTTCCCATTGGATAAGAAAACCACAACAAAGAAATGGATTTCATACAACCCTCTTTTATCCAAAGATTAACAATTCCCGGTGGAAATTATTCAAACAGCGACTCTGACAGCTTTTTCCTTTTTGTTTTTCTGCTCCAGATCAAAAATCATTTTTCTGATCTGATTGGCGTTATTTTTATATTCTGCCGCCTGTTGAGATTGCCCATGATCTGTGAAGACATGAGCCATATATTCCACCAGCACCAGTTTCTCTTTCATTTTTTCCAACATATACAAACGCGCCTTATCCACTTCTTTCAACCCTGATTTGAGACTGGTAATAGCCTGTCCGGGTTTATCCAGAAATACATAATTATGGGCCATTCCGTAATAGGCACGATGCTTGTAAACAAATTTCAAATCGTTGGTCGCATCCTGATAATAATTATTGGCAATGTTGATCAAGCTCACCAACGCCTTGTGAACAGAAAGGGTGTCCGACACGTTCTCTACAGAAATATTGGACTCATGCATGTTCAACCGACGAATGAACGATTGCAGTTTAGCCATGTCATGGATCTCGGCACGTTCTTTTTTATTGAGAAACACACCCACATAAAAATCAATAATCTGTTGAAAAACATGGGCTTTCCGATATTGAATTTCACCGGATTTAATCAGATACATCGAACGGCTTTTTAATTTCATGACCCGTTCATATTCCTGAATATGGTACAAGGCGTCATAGTAGCGGTGTCCCTTCAGGCACAACCGGATGATCTGATCGCGCCCTTCAATTGATTGCAGATCCTGCGGTTTGCTGAGTATTTTTTCCATTTGATGCACAATCTGGGAACCGATATTTTCTCCCAGAGGATCTCTCAACACACGATGAATGTTCAACATCATCCGTTCCGCACTGATATTCAGACACTGTGGTGCATACTGAACAGACAGGGAAAGAAAATCCAGCGACTGATAGATCAGATACTGCTGATAACCTGCATCCTGTTTTTCATGAGATGCGGCGTCCAGAAAAAGCAATCCGATCACTTCCAGCACTTTGAAAAACACATCACTGTCTTTTCGGTAAAATCCGGTGCAAACCGACAATTTCTGTTCCAGATCAGATGTTTTTCGGCTTTGTTTCATGCTGGAAGATAGATCCATCAATAAAACTGGAGGTTTCTTTTTGAAGAAACTCTTCACCCGTTCTGTTTCCAGATCCAGCATTTCCTTAGTCAACGGCATCGTCAAAGCACTAAAATTAAAATCGATCAAGGCTTTGGGTCGTGGCTTCTTATGAGAAGTCGTCTTTTTATTATCAGACTGTTTATTTTTAATCACATGTGATTCCATTGGGACCTCCTTATTGTTTAAGCTGATTCTACACACATGAAAACAACCAGTCAAGACGTTTTATTTATTTTTAACAGACAATCACAACAACAAGGACAGTTTATGGTTATCGGAAGCACTTTGAACAGCCACTGCTAAAAATGTATGAATGATCGCAAGCACAGAAATTAGGAACGATAAAAGAATAACAGCCCAAAGTTTTTTAATACACCGCCCTTGCCCAGGTCTGTAGAGACGTGCGAATCGCGCGTCTCTAAGCAGTCAAACGTTTTTTGGGCGTTTTCTTTTGCTTCTGCTATTGTAGATTCGTGCGAATCGTGCGTCTCTAAGCAGGCCCGGCAGGAAATGTTTGTTGAAAAGTTTTGGAAGTTATTTTTCGAATGTTCCTTAACTTCTAAGATCGCCCACATTCATTCGAGACGACAAAGTGACCCGAAAACAGGATTAACTCCAAAGAATATTTGACCTGGTGAGGTCGTTTTGTTACAGAAATCCTAAATGAAAAACAAAAGGGTATCTGGAATTTTTCCAACTTTGTAGGATTAGGATTGATTGTCGCCTTTGTATTGTTGATAAAGGGTGTGCATTGATGACCATTTTCAATTTTTAGAATGATTGCTGACTGTAACAACTTATCGCGATTGCTCATAATTATACTTTATGAACTCAAACATTCCGGGAATCCATGCTTCTGAAGAATTGCTCAGGGAGCTTGGAATGGACCCTCAAGAATTGAAAAAAGAAATGGAGGCTGGAGCTGAAACCCAAGCGGAGGCTCTTCCCATGGAGCACACTGAGGAATCCGTTGTGCCGGAAACCACGGCCACCGCGGAATCATCCGGAAATCTGGTGCTGGATGAGATGTTTCTGCTGGAATTCCTGCAGGAAACCCGTGAGAACATTGCGGAATCAGAAGTTGTCATCATGGAATTGCAAGCTGATGAAGACAACGCTGATCACATCAACAAACTGTTCCGAACATTCCACTCTGTGAAAGGCGTTTCAGCATTTCTGAATCTCAACACGATTTCCGGATTTTGCCATAAAACAGAAAATGTGATGGATGATGTCCGCTCAGGAAAACTTCCTGTGACAGAAGAACTGAAAGCTTTTATTCTGTCCGCGATTGACCTGCTGAAAGCCTTGCTGGCGGATTGTGAGGTTTCCAAAAAAGACCATGTGCCGTCAACGTTATCCGGTCAATATAAAAACGTGATCAATGCCATTGAACATTTTAGAAACAATAAACCTCAAGCCCAGCAACCTCCTGCAGAAGAATCTGTTGCAAAAGAACCTGTAGCTGAAGAACCTGTTGAATCCAGTGCCACACCGCCACCCTCGTCTCCCAAAGAAGTTCCAAAAAAAACACAGACCACTATGGCGGCCACCGGAGGCGTCATTAAAGTGGACACGGGCAAACTGGATGAACTGATCAATATTGTGGGCGAGTTGTTGATTGCGCAAAATATGGTTTTGCAGGACCAGACCCTCCAGAATAATACAAGCCATAGCTTGCAAAAGAAGCTGACACAACTCAGGCGCACCACGACAACATTGCAGAATACCGCCATGAAAATGCGGATGCTGCCGATCTCTGCCACCTTTCGAAAAATGTATCGTGTGGTCTGGGATACCGCGAACAAAACCGGGAAAAAAATTGAACTGGACCTGATTGGCGAAGAAACAGAAATCGACCGTATGATGGTGGACACCCTGCATGATCCGTTGGTGCACATGATCCGGAATTCCTGCGATCATGGCATTGAACTCCCTGAAGAACGGCTGGCCGCCGGCAAACCCGAAACGGGTCGAATCCGTCTGGAAGCACGGCACCAGGGCGGTAGCATTCTGATTGAGATCGCGGATGACGGACGAGGGATTCCCGCGGATAAGATCAGGAATAAAGCGCGCCAGAAAGGACTTATGACGGCACACCAGGAACTCAGTGACAGTCAGATCATTCAGTTCATCTTTCATCCCGGCTTTTCCACCGCGGAAAAAGTAACGGATGTTTCAGGGCGGGGTGTCGGAATGGATGTGGTCAAACAAACCATTGATTCCCTGCGAGGCAAAGTTGATATTGTCTCAACACCGGGGCAAGGTTCCCGCTTCACGATACGCCTTCCGCTGACACTGGCAATCATTGACGGAATGATCCTTGGCGTAGGAAATGACATGTATATTATCCCCACCCTGGCGGTGCGCGAGACGTTGCAACCGACAGAAGCGATGTGTCAGTCCATCCAGGGCTATGGCGAAGCTTTGTTCTTGAGAAACCAGATTCTGCCGTTGATCCGGGTTGCGGACCAACTGGAAATGAACCAACCGCGAAAACCGTTGACAGAATGTATTGTCGTGATTGTCGAATATGGAACCCAGAAATGCGGACTGGTCGCGGATCAGATCCATGGACGACAGGAAGTTGTGATCAAAAATTTGGGAGAGAAATTTAAAAACCTGAAAGAAATCGCAGGTTGTACCATCCTTTCCGATGGAACAGCCGCCTTGATTCTGGATGTCAGCCATTTGACCTCACTTGTGCATCAACGTATTGAAAAAAGTGCTTAATTTTTACAAATCCAGGGATTATGACGTTATCTGAAAATACCGCTCAAACACAGAATCCATTAAAAAAATTCTGGATTGTTGTGCTCGTGATGATTGTTTTATTGACAATTCTGGGTGCAGCACAATGGTTTTCAACCAGGCTGGATAAAACGCAACTCACCCTGCATTCCCGACAGATCCATTCGATCCAGCAACGAAATCCCCTGCTGGCATCCATTCCGCAGGAACAAACACGGATGCTGGAACGGATCAGTAACATTGATTCAATGCTTTCCCAATTGAACACCATCCAGACGCAATATCAGGAGTTAACGCTGATTGGACTGCATGAGGTTCAAACCAAAGCGGAGGAAGCCCTGAAAACAGGTCAGACCTTACTGAGATCTTCTAAAAATATTGCTGACGCTGAAACAATGAACGGGATGCTGGAGCAGTATCAGACCTTGATGATACAGGCATCGCAACATTTTGAAGCGGGTGATGAAGTCAGTGGATACCGGAATGTCATCATGGCAAACGCTCTGATGGCTCAGCTTTCCATGGAGTTGTCAGGCATGAAGCAACATCTTCAGGAACAGCTCAGCCAGTTGTTGATTGATCTGCGTCTGGAACTTGAAGAATATGGTCATCTGGAAGGAACACTGCAAACAACTTTGTCTGAGAGCCAGGAACAAGTCGCCATGAAAATATGGATTTTATCAGGAATCCTGGGATTGATTGCGCTCCTTCTCACAGGATTAATCATCAGGTTTTCCAGCAACATCCAGGCATTCCAACACCAATGGATCAACAAACTCAGAAATCATACCTTTCATTTTCAGGGAAAAGTTCACGAAATGCACCAGTCTTTCGGGCATTTACAAAAAAATATGACACAGCAACAAGCCGCTGTGGAAAACACCGCTTCCTCTGTGGAACAAATCGCTTCCATGATTTCTCAAACAGCGGAAAACACCTTGAAATCCAAAGATCTGGCCCATGCGGCATCCATGCAGATGAACCATCTCGCGGAAACCATGTCTGCCATTGAAGAGGCGAGCAACCGCATCAGAGGCATCACTCAAACAATCGACAGCATTGCGTTTCAGACCAATATTCTTTCGCTCAATGCCGCCGTTGAAGCCGCGCGTGCCGGTGAAAACGGCCTGGGGTTTTCCGTGGTTGCGGATGAAGTCCGTAATCTCGCGTCCAAAAGCGCCGAAGCGGCCCGCGACATCGCGCAAAGAATTGAACACAACGCACGGCAAGCGGCCAGTGGCATGGCGATCACTCAAAAAGCACTGCTGAGTTTTGAACAAATCAATCAGTACACTGAAGAAATCGCCTCGGCAACTCAGGAACAGTCTGTGGGCATTGGTCAGATCAATCAGTCCATGTACCAGATGAGTCAATTGATCCAGAACAATTCCGGATTATTTAAAACAGAAAGAGATAATGTCATGGAATTGATGCGGAATATGGATGGACTGAAAATTTTTATTGAACAACTGTCTGAAGGCTCTCCGCCTGACACTGAGACATCGTCTGAGAGTGCGACCGATTCAAAATCGGCCCTGACAACCCAGCAGACAAAAGCGATGGAACAACTTGAACAATCGGCTCATTTACCGGCAAAGCCGTTGATTTCACTGCATGATGATGAAGATTTTGATAAATTTTAGTACTGGAATCAGGAAGATTTATGTCTGCTGAAGCAATGGGCGCCACCAACCATCTTTTGGAAAATTTGCGGGGAAAATACCTCATGTTTTGTACGGGTAATCATGAATATGGTCTCGGAGTGCGACAGGTTAGAGAAATTATCGGGGGGATGTTGCCTGTAACGCCTATTCCCAGAACCAGGAATTATGTGAAGGGAATCATTAATTTGCGAGGAAAGATTATTCCTGTGATTGATCTGAGATTGAGACTGGGCCTGCCCGGGATTCCCTACCATGAACGAACCTGCATCATTATTTCTGAGATTATCGCGGATAATTCCAGAATTCTTGCCGGGATCATTGTGGAGCAGGTGAAAGAAGTGTTGTTTCTGACTGAAAACATGCTGGAACGGACGCCTGCAATGGAATCCAGTCATTCGTGGATTTTATGTCTGGCAAAAATCAATGGTCAGCTAAAAACGCTGATTGACATTGATCATCTGATCAATGCTGAAGAGCTGGTTCCATTTTCTGAAACCGAAGATTCTGCTAAATGATTTCAAGTTTTTTTATAATGGCATCCACCGCATCGGCCCTGACAGGTTTCACCAGATATTCCTCACACCCTTTTCTCAAGGATCGCATCCGGGATTTCAGGTCTTCGGCAGCGGTCACCATGATGATTTTTACCTCATCATTCCGATTAGCCTTTCCGCTGGCTAATTCCCAGTTACGAATGGCTTCCAACAATTCATTTCCATCCATATACGGCATGTTGATATCCAGGGTGATGAGGTCATAAGGCTGACGTTTGGCATGAGCCAGATGGAAGGCTATCAGCGCATCTTTTGAGGCTTCAAAACCATCACATTCACCATACTTGGACATGTGTTTCTTCAACAGCGCGAGACTGGCGAATTCATCATCAACCACCATGATTTTTAGTTGTTTCATGTTCCTCATTTTATGAAAATCGTCAAAAGAGGTTGCCCGATAAGGCACCTTTCAAAATCAGTCAAAAGTACTTTACAGTTTGCCTGTGTCATCCCGACAGAGCGAGGCACGAGCGACGTCGGCAAACACATCCTGGTGATCCTTCGGCAAATAATCAAAGATAAATTTAAGTTCCCCGCTGGTGCGATAGAAATCTTTGGAGGGGGATTTAAAGGGTATTTTCATAAACGGCTCCTTTCTACGCCACCCTATAACTTTTAGTTTTTACATTGTCAGGTTATTCTCGGACAGCCTCCTAGGAGGCTGTCCGAGAATAGCCATAAGCAATGTTTGATTGGTGAAAAATTTGGTTTAGAAAATACCCTTGTGAGGGTCGCCCAACAATTTTTCTTGAGTTCCAATCATGTTTCAAAAATATTTTTCG
>JADFZZ010000042.1 GCA_015232315.1 SAR324 cluster bacterium
GGCTATTTGCCAAAGATAAAACTGCAGAACTAAACCACTCAATAATGGTCCATCTATACCTTGGATAGTGAGCCTTCTGACTCGCACAGTGGAACTCTGTCCTCATTGCCTATATTTTCACAGTAAGGTTGAGTCAGTTCATGCAGGAAAACCGTGAGATGGAAGTGGAATCTCTGCTGGAAACATTGCTGAAACAGGTCGAACAGTTTGCGGAAGGCCTGGCTCAGGAGGATGATATGTCAGCCATTGTGTTTCGCTATGTGGGATGACAGGTGGGCCTGAGGGAAATCGTTCATAGTGATTTCCATTTCTTGTTTTGTTGTCTGAAATGGGTTAGAAGAAAACAGCCGTCAAACCTGAATAAAGGATCGACCTGTTTTTCAGGAAATTTAAGCACTGAACCGTTTTCACATGGCTCCCATGCAACGACTAACCAAGTTGTTTCAAGACCGTTTTCTGTTTCCAAAAATTACAGATGAAGAACTGAAAGCGCATCTGAAAACCATTCAGGAACAATTGCCTGTTCCGGTCATCTGGTTATTGGGAAAAACTCAATCGGGCAAAACATCTCTCATTCGGGGCTTGACTCAGAACAGCCGGAGTGAGATTGGCGATGGCATTCGCCCCTGCACTCAATCTGCCGTGCTGTATGATTTTCCCATGGAAGAAAATTGTTTTGTGAGGTTTCTGGATACCAGAGGCATCGGCGAGTCAGGCTATGATCCGAAAGAAGAAATGAACCTGTATAAAACACAGGCCCATTTGTTACTGGTGGTGGTCAAAGCCATGGATCATGCCCAGGAGCATGTGATTCAACCGCTGAAAACGATTGCCAAAGAACATCCGGAGTGGCCGATCCTGGTGGTTCAGACCTGTCTGCATGAAGGCTATATCAATCCCAATACCCCCCATTACATGCCCTATCCGTTTGAACAGGAACCCTGGTCCCCTCAGTTGCCCAGAGATCTGGTTCGCTCTCTGCTCAAACAACGTGAAATGTTTCAGGGGTTGAAGGCCCGGTTTGTTCCGGTTGATTTTACTTTGCCGGAAGATGGTTTTGTCCCCCAGTTTTATGGACTGGATCCACTATGGGCCGCTATCGAAACAGCATTGCCGCTTGGATTGCGTGCCATGATCCAGACGGCACCGCATTACCGCAAAGACTTTTTTGATCTCTATAACCGTTCTGCGCATAACCATATCGTGGCCTATTCTCTGGCGGCCGGAGGTTCTGGCCTGGTGCCTGTGCCTTTTGTGTCTGTGCCGTTGGTCATGTCCATCACGCTTAAAATGTTCCAGACCCTGGCCTCAATTTACCAAAGGGAACTCAATGTTCAGCAATTTGCGGAGATTGTCGGAACGCTGGGATTGGGAATGGTGCTTAATCTTGGTGGACGGGAGCTGGCAAAAATCATTCCCGGTGTTGGCTCGGCTGTCAGCGGTATTTATTCTGCCGCCACAACCTATGCTTTGGGAAAGACCCTTTGTGCCTATTTCAGTTATTACACCGAAGATTCCCTGCCGGATAAATCAGTATTTCAGGAATTGTATCAAAAACAGTTTGAGGAAGGACGGGAACTGTTGAAACGCTATCTTTTGCCCTGGCACCCTGAAAAAATGGATCGTTCCCAAGAACAAAGCACTGAATAGACCGATGAAAGACAAGATCTTGGACACCACGTTTTAAGGCGAAAACCGGAAAAGACATACCGGGAATGGTAGCCCCGGGTTACGTCCCGGGGAGGGCGACAAACCGTGGAATCGCATCGGGACGTAACCCGATGCTACCGTCTACTGATTTTGCGATATTCAAAATCTCCCCCTGTGGGTCGGGACGACACCACTTCCAAATTATGCGAAAGCGACTGACTACCGTCTCCGCTTTCCAAAGCCACCAAAACTCTTTTTTGACCCACCAAATGAAGACTTGTTGGACGAACCAAAGCCCTGTCGTTTGGGAGCGGGAGCTGGTGCGACCTGACTTGGTTTTGGAGCGGCTGGTGTCGAAGGTTTGCCAAAGCCTCCTGCGGTCCTGCCGGGATTTTGAGCCTTGAACTGTGTTGATTTGATCTGATTCAGTGATTTTGGTGGAACCTGTTTGAAATTGTTGGAACTCACAGATTTCCCGGTGCTGGTTTTTGCCGCGGTGTTTGATGCTTGTGCCGGAGTGGTTGAAGATGTCACCGCGGAACGATTTGACTGCACGGTAGTCACGGGAACCGGCGGTGAAAAACCACCATAAAATGAGGGACCATAGAACCGTGGTGTGAACAGGGAGTGCATCACCATGGAAGTCAACAGAATTTGCCCGAAACCGACATGGTGATGATAATACGGTGGTGCCCCTGTATACACCTGGGGGTTTGCGGCGGCCTGCGCGTTCATGGTGTTGTCGTCCTCCTTGACAGCGGAGGCGGTCATGATTTCAATGGATTTATTTTCTACAATATCCCGCCATGCGTCCTGATCGCTGGAGGGTGGATAGGAGGTGACTTCAGAGGGATCAGGCACCCGGATCGACAGTTGCAGAAAGTCGCCGCCTTCAGAAGAATCCTGGGGAATGATCAGCACAGGATCTGCCAATCCATCCTCATTCAGGTCAATGGTGCTGACATTTTTAATTTTATTGGAAAGATTGCTGATAAAAACCTTCACAAACTCTTCTTCGCCAACACCTGCTTCCGAGGTCTCTTTCAAGGCGTCCGCAACCATGGCGGGCACAAGTTTGGGATCCAGATGTTGCGTGAGGTCAACGCCCAGTTTATCAAGCGCTTCCTGACTGAAATTGTCACTGATACCAATGGGCGGACTGTCGCTGTCATAGGCGAGTTGTTTTTTTTCCTTGTCTCCCCCGAAAAAAATCCAGTATCCAGCAAGACACAGGGCAATGATGATGAGACCTTTGGTTGAAAAAAGAGTGTTCAAGAAGCTGTTGGGTTGGTTTTCCATGTGTGAATCCTTTGTAATTCCACCCACTCGTCGTCAAAAATAGAGGCGACCGGAGTGATATCAATATTCAAAATAAAGATGATTGTAAAAATCATTGTTTTTTCTTCTTTGGAGATCCGTTCACTGGACAGCAACGATGTTTTTGAAGCTGAGGCGACATCAATCGAAATCTCCAGTAAGGCTTTTTTATATTCTGTCACCAAGGCCGGAGGCAATTTATCCAGCAAGCGTTTTAAGCTCAATAAATGCAGGATGATATCCTCTGACGTTCCTCTTTTAATTTGCTGGAACAGTTCTTTTTGTTCCATAGGAGCAAGCACCATCAGTTTGATAAACCGGTCACCAAATAATTCCCGCAATTTGTTCAATCCGCGCTGAATGCTCATTTTTTCCTGAAGGGATATGTGAGCGTCGGCATAGCTGACCAGAAAAATAACGAGATAAAATGATTTCTTTAAAATCTCTATTTCACCGTCAGACAGCGACTCCATGGTGCGTGACAGATTACCGGTCACATCGGGCAGATAACGCACGAGAATTTTTTCAATGGTCTCTTCTTTCGAAAGACCTAACCGGTTGGAGTATAAAGACAATCTCTGCCAAACGGGAAATGGCAGAGACAGTTTCAGTGTTTTCTTTTCCTGTGATTCATCCATGCGACCCTTAACCTGGAAAGTAACAATGATCCGTCATGACAGGCGCATGACGGAAGTTTTTTTCAGGTATTTTCCTATTCACGTTGCGGGCCACTCATGACGCATGGTTTGTAATGCCTCAGCAGATACAGCAATGTATTGCCCAGAACCTTACGACTGTAACCTGGCAGAACAAGGCGAGACACTGAACCCAACTTCAGCGCTTCTTCAGGGTTCATCAATTCTTTTTCATAGCGGGTTGTGAGGGCCTGCATGGTTTTATCACGCAGTGCGTTGGCTTCGGCCACCGGCATGCCTTTTTTCAGATTTTCCTGATGGGATTTGAAGATATTCTTCCATTCATCCTTATACACAAACTGTCGTCCGGCAGGCCCCATGACCGCAATCCGCGCGGTGGGTAACGCAAACACAAAATCAGCGCCCACATGATAACTGTTCCAGGAGGCATAGGCCCCGCCAAAGGCATTACGCAAAATCAGGGTGATGCGGGGAACCCGGAGATCGACGATGGAATCCAGTAATTCACGACCCGCCTGCACAATTCCATTGTGTTCCTGCTCTGAGCCGGGCGCAAAACCAACGACATCTTCCAGAAAGATAGTGGGTGTGTTGTAGATGTTGCAGAAGCGGATAAATTTTGCGGCTTTGCGGGCCGCATGAACATCGATATTGCCGGAAGCGACAAGGCTGTTGTTTGCGATGATCCCGACCACATGGCCACCAATACGGCCAAACGCGGTAATGACCTGACGTGCACGCTGAGGTTGAACTTCAAAGTAATCGCCATAATCCACAAACTGCTGAATGAACAGTCTCATATCGAAAGGCGTGTTGAAGCCTGTCACAGGATGGGTGAAACTCTTTCTCAGTAATTTGGATTCTTCCTCAATGAAATCATTCATTGAAAAGGAATTGGGCTTGAACGGGGGTGACGAATGATTGTTGTTTGGCAAATAACCCAGCAAACGCAAGGTTGTACGTAGCGCAGCCAGTTCGTCAGGCGAGGTCAGGTCTACAACACCACTTTGGGAGTGTACTTTAGGTCCGCCGAGGTCATCTGCTGAAATATCTTCGGCCATTGCTTCCTTGACCACATTCGGACCTGTCAGTCCAAAAAAAGTATTGCCCGGTTGAATCAGAAAAGATCCCTGCCGTGGGAGATAGGCTCCACCACCGGCATTGTAGCCGAACATCAGCATAATCGAAGGAACAACACCGCTGATTTTTCGCATGGCGCAAAAGGCCTCGGAATAGCCATCCAGTCCACCAACCCCAGCCGGAACATACGCGCCAGCGGAATCATTCATTCCGATCAAGGGGATTCCATGCTCGCCTGCCATTAAAATCTGGCGTGCCAGTTTTGCTCCATTGGTGGCATCCATGGAACCGGCTCTCACGGTAAAATCATGGCCATACAATGCGACATCCCGACCATCAATATTCAAAATTCCAGTCACGATGGAGGCACCATCCAGTTCGGGTCCCCAGTTCTGAAAGGTAATGTGTGGTTCTTCATGTGTGAGAACCTTGATCCGTTCCCAGACAGTCATTCTGCTTTTCATATGTTGAACGCGAACACGGTCAGGCCCGCCGCCCAACTGCGGTTTCTCAATAAGTTCTTCCGCACGGCTTACCATGGAATCATAAGTTTCTTCCGCCAGATTGACAAAAGTGCGTGGAGGGGGAGCTATTTCAAACGGATTGTCCAGACTGAATTTTTGCATGCAGGCCTCACAGGAACGGGTTAATTGAAAAAAAATTGGTGAGAGTACATTGATAAAGGCTGATTTGGTCAACCTTGTTTAAAATGATTCCGGTATTGTTTTCAAGAGAAATATTTTTCTTCAGGACTATTCAGTCTCCATCAGATAATCGCCTTCAGGCGAGAGGAGCGGGATCAACCAATCTGGAAGTCCTATTGATCCATTCAGATTCACCCCTTTCAGATTTGCCCGTCTTAAATGAATATCCTTGATGCGGGCTTGTCTCAAAATGGCTGATTCCAGATCAGCGCCATTCAAATTGGCTTCTGTCAGAAAGATGCCACTCAGATCGGCATTGATAAACGTGGCGCCATTCAAATCCGCATGGTACGCGAAGGATCCATTGAGCTGCGCTTTATTGAAGTTTGCTTCCTGTCCGTTGATCAATTCCATATTAACCCCCAGTAAGAGTGCGTCTTCCAAAATGGCATTCTCCAGCACGGCTTCCTTGAGTTTTGCTTTGGATAAATTGGCTTGTGACAGATTAGCACCGGTAAAATTTGTTTTTTCCAGATTGGCCTTGGAAAAATTGACACCAGATAAATCTGAAAAACTGAAGTTTGCTCCAGACAGATTGGATTCCTGAAAATCACAATGCTTGTACAGGTGCTTCGGTTTAGGGGCACTGCAATCACCGTCAGGCAATGTTTTAACTTCTGATGCCTGAGGGGGTATGATTGCCTTGGCCTCTTCCGTTTTCGAAGAAAGTCCGGTGTCTGTGGCTTGAGTGGGCTTTTCAGAAATCTGGCTGGCTGGCAATACGGGTTGAACAGGTTTTTCTGTTGGTGTCGGCGGAATGATTGTTACATTTGGATTTTGTTGTAAATTTGATAAATGTCGTTTTGCGTTGAGTTCGCCCTGTTCAGCGGCTTTTTCAAACCATCCGGCGGCCATCGGGATATTTTGTTCCACATATTTCCCCTGTTCATACATCAAACCAAGATAATACTGTGCCGAAACGTGATTTTTTTCAGCGGCTTTGATGTACCATTTATAGGCGGTTTCATAATTCTGGGCCACGCCTCTTCCATAATAATACATGAATCCCAGGTAGTATTGTGCGGATGGGTGGTTTTTTTCAGCGCCTTTATAAAACCATTCAATGGCTGTGGTGAAATTCTGGGCGACACCTTTGCCATAATAATACATGAATCCGATATAATATTGGGCTTCCGGATAGTTCATGCGGGCTGATTTTTCAAACCATTCTACGGCCTTTTCATAATCCTGGGGAATGCCTCTTCCATAATAATACATGAGGCCTAATTCATACATCGCGGCCAGATGATTCTGGTTTGCGGCTTTTTGATACCACTCGACGGCTTTTTCATAGTTCTGAAGCATGTTGTCTGTGCCGTGAAGATAGGCTGTGGCCTTATTATACATCTGCTCGGAGGAAAGTTCTTCCTGAGCCATTGCGGAAAAGCTCCAGAAGAGTATTCCCAGACAAATAAAAACTTTCATGGAGGTTGCTTCCTGAAACAGGTTGAGGTAATGATTTCCAGAACGTATCTTTCAATTTTTTCACGGCAGAGGTCAAGATGAATGTAATTTTTATGGGTACTCCTGAAATGGCGATTCCTTCATTGGTTGGTATTATGGCGGCTGGTGGAATGGTGCAGGCTGTTTATACTCAGCCAGATCGTCCTGCTGGAAGAAAAAAAATCATGACACCTTCTCCCGTGAAACAATTTGCGCTCGACGCCGGGTTGCGTGTGGAAACCCCCGAAAAAATCAGGGATTCCGTGTTTCTGGATCAAATTCGGGAACTTAATCCGGATGTGATTATCGTCTGTGCTTTCGGTCAGATTCTTCCTCAGACACTGCTTGATATCCCGCTGAAGGGGTGCTTCAACTCTCATTTTTCGTTGTTGCCACGCTGGCGGGGGGCGAGTCCGATCCAGGCTTCCATTTTGGCGGGAGATTCGGTTACAGGTGTCACAATCCAGCGGATGGTGCTGAAACTGGATGCGGGACCCGTGGTGATGCGCTCTGAGAAGGAACCCGTTTTGCCCGCAGACACCTTTGAATCCCTGAGCGAGCGTCTTGGCAAAATTTCTGGAATGATGACCGCAACCCTGATCAGAAATCTGGAGCATGGCATGGTTGAAGGACGTGTTCAGGATGAGTCGCAGGTGACATTGTGTAAAATCATTAAAAAAGAAGAGGGGAAAATCAATTGGAATGAGGAGTCCGCAATTCAAATTGAACGTAAATTGAGAGCCTACTCTCAATGGCCGGGAATCTATACCATGGATACCCGACAAAAACGCCTCCAGATCACAAAATTATCCGTTCGGCCTGATCAATTAGTGCCTGGTGTGGTGAATTCCGGCATGATCGTCGGAACAAGGCAAGGCAGTGTGCAAATTCTGGAAGTCAAACCGGAAGGAAAAGCACTGATGTCTGCCGAAGCATTTGCCAGAGGATATCCGGATTTGATCGGCAGTCAGTTGTTGTGAGGTTATACTTCGGACGGGTGAAATCTGGAATTTAAAGAGTTGTGTCATACCGGACCTGATCCGGTATCCAGAGTCCACAGAGCGCCGCATACCCATGGATTCCGTGTCAAGCATGGAATGACATTTTGCCTGGTTCCACCTTTTAACCGTTGTGAGGTTATAACGGTTGGATCACAATCTCGGTGGTCACAGAACTGGCAATGAAGCATTGCTTGTGAGCCAGTTCATGCATGTCATGAAGTTCCTGCTCTGTAGGCAGATTGACACCACCAAAGGTGATGTCCGGTCGAAGAATGACGCGGGTCATCATCATTTTGCCGCTTTCGTTTTTTTCCAGATAGCCTGTAGCTTCGTCATTGTAAGCATCGACAATGAACCGTTTTTTGGAAGCGATGGCCAGGAATGTGAGCATGTGGCAACTGGAAAGCGAACCTGTGAACATTTCTTCAGGATCCACACAATCTGGCGAACCGAAAAACGCGGTTGCGGCAGAGCCTGAAATGGTTTGTCCATTTTTATAACGAACTGTGTGTTCCCGGTTGTAAGTTTTCCAATCAAAATCAGCAGTGGTTCGTTGCCAGACAAGCTGTGTTTTGTGTTCAGACATAAAAAACCTTTCAACATCAATTGTTCATGACCAGGTAGGTCAGATAGGCACCATATCCTGTCAACAGCGCAACCCCTTCCCACCTTTCAATTTCAAGTCCGCTCCATGCCAGTGGCAACAAAAACAGAGCTGTCACCAGCATCACACCATAATCCACAAGACTGAAGGCTTCCGATGAAATAGGTCCCAGCAAGGACGCAACACCCAGAATGCCCAGGATATTGAAAATATTGGATCCCACTACGTTACCGATAGCCATATCCGACTCACCTTTCAAAGCCGCGGTGATGGAAGTCGCTAACTCAGGCATACTGGTGCCTACCGCGACAATCGTTAATCCGATAATGGCATCACTGACCCCGAAATATTTGGCGAGATCCACGGCGCCATCAACGAACAGTGAACCTCCGGCCACCAGCATGATCAAGCCACCCACGATCAGGATGCCGCACAGCCATGTTTTTTCGCTGAGTCCGCCGGCCTGCTCAGTGATTTCACCTTCAGCTTCAGGATTTTTTTCCTTCGTTCCCTGAATGTAGTTATAAACGGTATAGGCGATAATACCCGAAAACAACAGCAGACCATCCCACCATTGCAGGGTATGATCAAGCAGCAGGATCCAAAGGAAAACGGAGACGCCAATCATGATCGGAATATCTCTCCGGATTACCTGAACCTGAACTTTCAGGGGTCGGATCAGTGCGGTAAGGCCAAGGATGAGCGCGATATTGGCAATGTTTGAACCGATCACATTCCCAAGGGCAATCGCGCCGTTGCCACTGAGGGATGCTTTGGCACTGACCGCCAGTTCCGGCGCGCTTGTTCCGAAAGAAATGATCGTCAGACCAATGATCAGCGGGGGAACACCAAATTTAAGGGCTAGCGCAGAACTGCCCCTGACCAGAATATCAGCACCGATTGTTAAAATAATAAACCCGGCGATCAGGTAAACAACCATCATAGTGATTCCTTCAAGTAAAGGTGAGTATTGTAAGGGATTTAGAATACACTTCTTTTATTGACATTTTTTTTTCACAACGCAATAGCAAAGATAACATTTATTGAGATAATGAATAAGCTTGTCCCAGCATCACAGCCATGGTTTTTCTGAACGGCAGTGAAATCCACAGATCGGGGAAGGTATCCCCGTTGATATCATTCACATGAAGAAAGGCCGGAGGACTTCCCATGGGAGCTGTTGTCGCCGCGATAAACCGCGAGATAAAGGCCTCCTGTGTTGTGATCATTTCCTGATTTCCCTGATGCTGACTCAAAATCAACGCAATATCCCCTGTTCTGCGAGAGAGTGATACCGTGGTAAAAATAAAACTGTTTCCGATGATAAAATCGGAGAAGTTATCCTTGTTCAAATCCGCAATGACTATTTGTTCCGGACCATTTCCCGCACCAATTTCCAGTTTTCTGAAGGAAAAATCCCCGTTTCCATACAGCAGGGTCAAGGTCTCAGCGGCTTGCGTTGTGATTGCCAGATCGCTCTTGCCATCACCATCCCAGTCTCCGGATTTCATGTCTTGAGGAATCCCGCTGAGTGTCATGGTGACAACCTTTTCAAAATCACGGCCATTGCCGGGGTTTTTCCAGATTTCAAGAAGTTTTTGATCTTGCGACAAAACAGCGAGATCAAGGCTGGAATCGCCATTCCAGTCGTCGCCAATAACCCGGATTGGCAGAACACCGGTTGTTACAATCGCGACAGGAAGGTTAGAAAAAATGCCATTACCATCATTGAACAGAATGGTGATGGTGTTGCTACCATAATTTACAGTTGCGATATCGGTGAACTGATCATGATTCCAGTCTCCGGTCGCAAGAAATAAGGGAAGGCTTTCAACAACATAGGTCAGCGATTTGAGGAAAGCACCATCCCCCACTCCATTCCAGAGTGTGACCGTAGACGAACTTGTATCTGAAACCGCAAAATCCTGAAAGCCATCGGTATCATTGTCAAATTGACCTGAAACCATGTGTTGACGCCAAAGGATGATGCTGTTCGGGTCTGAAAAGGGATAAACTGTTTCAGTTTCCAGCAAGGCTTCTACCGGAGTCATTGAATCGATATCCGGTATGGTTTTGTGAAGGCGGATGGTTCGGTCTGTCAGTAAATCAGCGGTGGGCTGGGTCAACGGTGAGGTGACTACAATGCCATCGATGTGACTCCCCCCCTTCCACCCTAGAGAGGTGATAAACATCGGGTTTTCTCCAGCGGAAATTTCGTAGGGCGTTTGGAAGAACGTACCCGTGGTTGCGGAGGGTTCGGGAGATGGTGCTTCATTACGATGATCCGAGGCACAATCGGCTAAAAACAGCGTGGAAACAATAAGCAACAGGGAAAAATACCGGCTTGAATTCACAACGATCCTTGGAAAGAAGGGGCCTGAAATTAAATCATGAAGGTGACTCTCAACAACATGAGTGTGACATGTTCATTGATGATTCCGTTTTATGAACCATCATATCAGAGGAAGCAAGAGTTTTATCATGGACGAGAGGCAGGGAAGGGAAATCTCCCGTTGAAGAACGGGAGACTTACTTGACTATGTAGTTGGCGTGGGGCTGGCGCTGGTACTTGGTGCCGCGGCAGGCGTTGCCTTGGACGCCTCACTGCCGCTGTTTCCGCTCTCTGCAGATGAAGTTGCTTTAGTACTGCTACCTTTGCCCTCTGAAGACGTGCCGCTCTGGGAATAGCCATCCTTATACCAACCACCACCTTTCAAATGAAAAGCACTGGCTGAAACTTTGCGGGTAGCAGTTGGTTTTCCACAGGCAGGACACGTTTCTGTGGGTGAATCACTGAATTTTTGGAGCTCTTCAAATTCATGATGACAATCACCACATGAATACTCATAAATTGGCATATTGACTCTCTCCATGAAACCATTATTATTCGGACCCTTCTCAGGATGATATGATTTGGCACTCTATTATCACAAGTGCTAAGAGTCAATTATAAAAACATAGGGATTATTCATGAATGGAAAACGATTGATCGCCAAAGAACTTGTAAAAACATACAAAGGTCGACGTGCGGTGAAAGGGGTTTCCATTGAAGTCGCGCAGGGGGATGTTGTAGGACTTCTCGGACCTAATGGCGCAGGCAAAACCACAACTTTTTATATGATTGCCGGTGTGATTCGCCCGGACACTGGCAGTATTTTTCTGGATGATCTGGATATCACCCAATATCCCATGCATCGTCGAGCAAGATCGGGAATTGGTTATCTGTCTCAGGAACGCTCGATTTTCAGAAAATTGACTGTTGAGGAAAATCTGCTGGCGGTCATGGAAATGCTCAAAATCAACAGGGCTGAAAAAAACAGGCGTCTTGAGGAATTGTTGCGTGAACTCGGAATTTATCATGTCCGGAAAATCAAGGGATTCGCGCTTTCAGGAGGCGAAAGCCGAAGGGCTGAAATTGCCAGGGCACTGGTCCTGCAACCATCTTTTATCCTGCTGGATGAGCCGTTTGCCGGAGTAGATCCGATTGCGGTGTGGGATATTCAACAGATCATTCGCCAGTTGAGTGAAAAAAATATCGGGGTGCTGATCACCGATCATAATGTCAGGGAAACTTTCGGGATTATTGATCGGGGTTACATCATGAATGAAGGTGACTTACTGGTGCAGGGAACACCCGATCAACTGGCCGTCGATGAACAGGCGCGTCGTGTTTATTTAGGTGAAGGCTTTGAAATGTAATCTTGTGCGCATCTTGTTGACTTTTCCAACCTGATATCTTATGCCAAAACTACGTTAGGAACGACAAAAGAATAACTGCCCAAAGTTTTTTACCACACTTCCCTTGCCCAGGTCTGTAGAGACGCGCTATAGCACGTCTCTACGAATGCCCGGCGTGAAATGTTTTTTGAAAAGTTATGGACGTTATTGTGTAAGCGTTCAGCCGTTAGCTGTCAGTTTTCAAGAATTCTCAAGGCCTGGAAGCCAAACAATATTATCTGCTATTGAGTCATAATGCTTCTGAAGCGCATAAACACCGATAGCTGAATACTGATAGCTGAGCGCTTACGTTATGTTGAGTATTCCTTAAGGATAAATTAAACAGAACACAAAATCATGGATGAACAGGAATCCCTATGGCAATGCAAATGAAGTTGCAGATGCGGCTAAGCCAGCAACTGATCATGACCCCACAACTGCAACAGGCCATCAAGTTGCTTCAACTCTCCAGAACAGAACTGGAAGATCTTGTCAATCAGGCTCTTATAGAAAATCCTGTTCTGGAAGAATCCATGGATATTGATACGTTTCCTGCGGAAGAAGGGCAGGATATTGATTCGACTGAGAATTTTGATGTGGTTACGGAAGAACCTCAAGTGTTTGAATCAGTACGAGAGGTTGAAAAGGATTCTTCGTCAACACCAGAAGAAATCGACTGGCAGCAATATCTGGAGTTTGATGGAAACTATAACGACCGCAAACATAATGTGTCAGATGATGAACTTCCTTCCTTTGAAGCCACGTTAACCCGGACAGAATCACTGGTGGATCATTTGGCATGGCAACTGGGAATGGGGGACTTTGATCCGCTGGAAATGGAAGTGGGAGGATATCTGGTCGGGAATATCAATGATGATGGCTATCTGGCTATCAGTATTCGGGAATTACTGGAATCCAATAACGAACTTCAAGAGGCGATTCTTGAAAAAGTATTCGAAACGCCGATATCTCAATGGGCGGAATTTCCTGTGGAATTGTTTGATCTGAAATATAAAGTCGAACGTGCCTCACACGATTCAGGCAAACGCAAAAAGAAAATGGATGACGAGATGGTGGATGAGTGGGATGAGGATTTCGACCTCGAAGAATTGGATGAGGACCTGGATTCACCGGAACCGGAAATAGAAGCTATTGTGCCAATGTCGATGGATGCCGCTATTTATGTGGAAAGGATCCTGCGGCAGATCCAGCAGTTTGAACCCAGTGGGGTCGGTGCAAGGAGTTTGCAGGAATGTCTGCTGATTCAACTGCGAAATGCCGGCCTGCAAAATGATTTGAGTTATCAGATTGTAGAACGTGACATAGAACTGCTGGAATCCAAAGATCTGAAAAAAATCGCCCGACGTCACAAGCAGGATCTGGATCATGTCATTGAAGCATATCGCGGAATAATGACGCTGGAACCCAAACCCGGTCGTCTGTTCAGTTCAACACCCGCACATCATTACATTGTCCCGGATGTCTATATTTACAAATCCAATCAGGAATATAAAGTCGCACTCAATGGACAGGGAATTCCAAGGTTAAGAATCAGCCATTATTATAAATCGCTGGCAGATCAGATGGCTGAAGACGGCAATCTGACCAAAGAGTATATTCAGGAAAAAATCAAATCAGGCCAATGGTTGATGAAAAGTATTGAACAGCGTCAGAAAACCATTTACCGTGTGACACAAAGTATTTTGAAATTTCAGCGCGAATTTTTTGACAAGGGAATCAATTATCTCAAGCCTCTGGTTCTCAAGGATGTCGCTGAAGACATCAGCGTGCATGAATCCACGGTAAGTCGGATCACCACCAATAAATATGTGCATACCCCTCAAGGCATTTTTGAGCTGAAATATTTTTTTACAAGCGGTATTGACCAGGGCGAAGGTGGCGAGGCTATTTCATCCAAAAGAATCAAGGATATGATCACACAACTGGTGCAGTCAGAGGATCTGAAATCACCTTACACAGACTTGCAGATTGCTGATATTCTTTATCAGAAAAGCAATATCAAAGTTGCACGCAGAACAGTCGCCAAATACAGGGAAGCCCTGAATATTTTACCTTCCAACAAACGCAAACAATTATTTTAACCGGAGTTTTTATGAATATGTTTACAAGATTTTGGAATGTGATCCGATCCAACATAAACAGCCTGCTGGATAAAGCGGAAGATCCTGAAAAAATGTTGACCCAAATGATTTCTGATCTGGAAGACCAGAAACGCCAGGCCAAGGAACAGATTGCTCATGCTCTGGCAGACCAGAAACGTCTTGAACGGGATCTGGTGAAGGAAAAGGAAGAAGTCCAGAAATGGGAACAAAAAGCGATTCTGGCGATTCAGCACAACAAGGACGATCTGGCCAAGGAAGCACTGGTTCGCAAAAAAGAGCATGAACAGAGATCCATGGAGTTTGAAAAACAGGTTCAGTTGCACACCAGAAACACAGATGCTTTGCGTGATGGATATCAGAAACTGGAAGATAAAATTGAAGAAATCAAACGCAAAAAAGGGTTGCTGGTGGCAAAACAAAAACAGGCTCAGGCCTCGCAACAACTTTACCAAACCCTGGAAGGAATGGGAACAAACTCTGGCGGCGCGATTGCGACTATTGATCGGATGGAAGAAAAAGTTGAACAGATGCAGGCTAAATCAGAAGCGTATCAGGAACTGTCGCTGGACTCTGGAAAAGACAGTCTGGAAAAACAATTTGCGGAACTCGGAAGTCCCACATCAGGCTCTGTCGAAATGGAATTACTGGAATTGAAAAAGCGCGCAGGACTGCTTGAACACAAAAATTCCTGAAACAGAAGGCTCCCGGAATCTATGGGAGCCTTTCCAGGAGCAACAAACCTAATTGCCACAACACAAATAATCCTCCTGAAATTCCAAATAATCCCCATATAATCATCCATCGACGTTCTACGGCAGGATCCGCAGTGCTTATTGTCTGATGCTTCAGGCTTAAATGCTTCAATTCGGTATTATCCAGCAATAGATCCACCATGATAAAAAACCGTTGAAGTCGATCGGGTTCAATCATAGGCAGATCCTGAAGATTACGTTGTTTCCAGTAGTCAAATTCCTGAATGAAGCCATCTGTGATCTGCAAATTGGGCGACTGTACCAGTTGCAGGGCCTTTAAGACCTCAATATCATTGGCGAGGTCCTCATCCAGAAGGTGCGAAAAAGAATGGGCCAGCGTTTCAGTGATATCGCACAATGAGTTGGCGAGTTTATTCCAGTTTGCGTCTCTTTGGAATTTACGACAGGAATAACGTTTGTTCCAGCAATAGGTCAGTGCGTGAAGAATGTTTTGGTGAAGGTCTTCATCCCAGTGAGGTGTGGGAAGCATAGCTGTTGAATCAATCATATATTTAGTTCTATCGGAGTTTCAATTTCAGAAGTTTATTGCTCATTTTAAAACCTCAAGAGTTGTAAGTTTTCAGTTATCAGCCTTCAGTTTTTTGTATCTCATTGAAAATGAAAATTTTCTGAATATCAAACTTTCAAAGAAGCTTTTATGCTTATATATAAAATAATAATAATTTCAATCAGTTCAAAATACTGAGAACTGAAAGCTGAGAACTTTCCACTGTCGAGTTAAAACATAAACCCCAGGATAACCATTAAATTGGAATACTGACGTTCCACAACTATTGAAGATCCGTCATCAAAAGTAAAGATTTCTGAGTTTGTGGATTCCTCCTGCCAGCCAACAGAAAAAAGATAAATACTATATTCAAACATATATCCCACGCTGGAACGCACTCCTGTCAGAAATGCGGTTCTGTTTCTTCCCTGAATCGAGTTTTCCAGACTGTTTTTTAGTTGGACACTGTGCAAACTCTCCAAAGTCCCGCTACGCGCAAAAAAACCACCAAGCTGGATTCTGAGATAAAGTGGTTGCGAATTTTCTACAGTATGTTTGAAATTCTCATCGGTCAGATTTTCTGTGTCACGGGATGTTCCAAGGGAGATAAAGTCAAACAACCACACTTCAATGGCGAGTCCCCGCCGGAGAGAGGGTTGACTGGCTGCATAAACGTCAGTTTCCAGGGAAAAAGTACGGGCATTGAGCAGAGAGGGACTCAGGATAAGCCCTAAAAAGAGCATAAAACTTAAAAACAGGAAGGTTCTCATGGCCGGTCCCCAAGGTGGCAAGACGATTAAACAACGATTTACCAATGAGCAAAAACGGCAACGCTGAATCCTCCGGTCAATGAAACGGCCTCATGCTGCACCTGATTATTTCGGGTGGTCGGAAGGCTGCTGGAAGTGGCTTCGGCCGTGATGCTCAAAAACTGAAATCGCATTCCCACATTTTCCAGAATCCAGTCCACTCCGATTTTCAGAACCTGGGCAGGAATGGTGATGGTGGAACTTTGATTGCTACGGAATCCTGTCAGCGTATCATACTGGTCATCGTCCCGTTCACCGCCATTACTGAAAGCCTGTGTTGATAAATAAGTTCCTGTCAGAACTCCAAAAAATGGTTTCCATCCACCACTTTCATGATTGCCGAAATACATGTTCAATCCGGACAATACACCTGTTTGAACGGTTTGAACAACATCTCCGATTTTAGTGTCCTGATCATCCAGACTCCTGGTGAAAAAAGTGAAGTTCTGTCTGCTGGGGGTGGTGCCAATGTCCACCTCAAAACCAACCACACCAAACATGATCCACTCGAACATCAGATCGGTAGCGATCATGGTACCGGTATAAGTTTCCATGACAGGTTCCTCGGCTGTTTCAGCGGTTTCATCAGCAAACCGCTGCGTTTCATACAGATAATTGATATCACTGTTGAACCGATTGAGACCCAGTTTCATATTTTTGGTTTTTTTGGCGCCATAGGCTGTTCCTGTCAACAGGAGCAGTCCCATCAGTAGCAGAATGAAATTACGCATAAAACCTTTGTTGTTACCGGATTAGAGATAGGATGGAAATTCCCTTGGTTTTTAGATCGGCAGAACTTCAAAAATCTTTAATCATCGAATGATTTTTATGGAACCCGGGCTTTCCTTGAGGCGGGAAGGTATCAGGCCGTGTCGTTAATCAGGCCTCAAACCACTGATATTGTGGAAACTGTATCATTCAGCGAGAAGAAGTGCCTGAGTGGTTGACATTGGCGGCTCAGGGAGATTCTTCTTGCGGACTTAATTCTATTTGAAGGATATGCCATTCCTCTGTTTGTTCAGAGGGTTGTCGGAGGAGATTCATGTTCACAATCCTTGATCCCAGTTTGCCTTTCACCTGGATCTGGATTTTCGCGGTAGGTGGCTGGGCACTGAAATCAAAATCCATTTCCGGTTTTTTTGATTCCTCAAAATCGCCAATTTGTTCCAGCAGTGGTTGATGATGCTTTAATTGCTGAAGAGCTGTTTGATAGGCGGAGGACTTTTTGATGATGTTGTCCTGAAATAAAATGGCTCCAAAGAAAAAACCAAACAGGATCAGATTTGCCAGCAGTAATCGCATCGGAACACGCAAAGCTCCGGGATGATCAATCACCACAGACTGAACTGTTTTATCACCCCATCGCCTGGCATAGGGGTCCATCAACAAAAATAGGACTTCTACAGGCAGTAAGATCAGAAACAGGTTCCTAAATATTTTTGTAAACCAGGCGGGTTGGTTTTCAATAGCTTTCAGGTTGCGCAGACTCATGCCCAGAATCAGTTTACCGGGACTGTTGAACGGAAAAATATCCCGAAGAATAAGCCATGTCAGCAGTCCACCATAAAAAACCACAAGATTGGTAGATTGGGGTGTTGTGCTCAAATCCCAATTATCCGGTTTGAACAGTTGATTGGCGCTATTGATCATCAACACTCCGATGATGAGATCAAATAAAAAACCAAACACACGTTTGCCTTTGGAGGATATTTTAATTTTTTCAGGAGCTGAGGCGGTGTTTTCTGAGGACATTATTAAACCTTGATGGATGCTTGTAGAAATAATTGATTAATCCCGTGCAGAATAGATAAAACATAGAGATTGTTCAAGTAGAGAATCTCTCTCAATGAAGTTCAGCTCAGGATTATAAAGAATAAGCTTTTGTCTTGCTATCGGGAAAAACCTTCTGTAGTACTTCCGCAAATTTCCCAGTCGTGCATCTCCTGATGCGTCATCATTCTGCGCTTTCCAGCAGAGTCCAAACTCACATGGGTTTTATGAAAAACAAGGCCATGGTGGCAAATGATATCATTTCCATGACTTATTCTAAAAGTGTGTCTTATCTGGCTCTTACCAAACCACGCTTGCTCATGCTGGTGGTAATGACCACGCTGGTCGGATTTCTGCTTGCTGTCCGTCAGGATCATCAATGGTTGCTGATGTTTCATCTGCTGTTGGGAACCACGCTACTTGGTGGCGGAGCGAATTCGCTGAATCAGTGGTATGAATGGGCTCAGGATTCCAGAATGCGCCGAACCGCGGAACGCCCCATCCCTTCAGGAAAATTATCGAGGGAACAGGCCTGGTTGTTTGGCGTGACCATTTCTGTCACAGGCTTGCTCTATCTTGCCATGGCGGTGAATTCTTTGACTGCGCTCCTTGGTTTTTTGTCATGGGGAATTTATCTATTCTGGTATACGCCATTGAAACAGAAAAGTGTTCTGAATACATGGATTGGAGCCATCACCGGTGCTCTGCCACCTGTCATGGGCTGGACTGCGGTTGAGAATTCAATGGGAACCATCGCGCTTTGTTCCTTCGGGATTCTTTATTTCTGGCAATTACCTCATTTTTTTGCCATTTCATGGTTATGCCGTGATGATTATCAGAAGGGCGGATTCAAAATGCTGTCGATGGGGGATAATGAAGGTTCAGCGACAGCCCAACAGATGTTGCTCAATACACTACCTTTGATTGTCTTTAGTATTATCCCTTATATGACAGGATTTTGCGGAGACTCTTATATGCTGACCAGTATTATACTGGGCGGTATTTTTTTGTTTGGTGTGGGACGTTTTTATTATTTCAGAGATAATATCAGCGCCCGCTGGGTGTTTATCATCTCAATCATTTATCTGCCAATTCTATTGTCTGTGATGGTGGTGGATCGAATGCCAATATTAACTTGATCATAATCGGGAGATTTATGTCAGAAATTTCAGAGTCAGACGACTTGGCAAAAAAGTCATTTCAAACGACATTGATTTGTTGCTTTGGGTTTATTATTGCCACGGTGTTGTACGTTTTGTAAGCCATGGCCATTTGATCATTTTTATCAATCAAACATTAGGGAGAAAATATGAACATATTTCCAGTCAGTGCCTCAACCTTCAGTGGAGACATAGATGGATTATTCTGGTTGGTGACGACCTTGGTCGGATTCTGGTTTATTCTGTCTGAATTGTTATTGTTCTATTTAATATTTCGATTCCGACGCAAAAAAGGCGTTAAAGCTCAATATATTGCGGGTGAGTCCAGAAAAGAGATGGCCTGGATTTTTGTACCGCTCTTTTTTGTGATACTTTGTGATATCAGTATTGATTTGAGAACTCATAGTGTGTGGCAAAAAATCAAGGAAACACTTCCACAGGCAACAGAGAAAGTACGCGTGATCGGGCAACAATGGACTTGGGTTTTTGTGCATCCCGGGCCTGATGGAGTGCTGGATACCTCTGATGATATCGAAACAGTCAATGAATTGCATGTAAAAGTTAACACAACAACCCATTATGAATTACAGTCTCGTGATGTTCTTCACAATTTTTCAGTACCAGTGTTTCGTCTAAAACAGGACGCTATTCCAGGCCGTGCCATCACAGGCTGGTTTGAAGCCACTCAAACAGGTGAGTATGATATCCAGTGTGCTGAAATGTGTGGTATTGGTCATGGTTTGATGGGAGCCAGAATTTTTATTGATACGCAAGAACAGTATGAGACGTGGATGGCTCAAGAAATTCAAAAACAGCAAAATTATGTAGCATCCAAATAATTTCGTGCTTAGAATTAATTTTAACTTTGATAAGGAGGATCAATGAGTAAAACAGATCATCAGGTTCATCCCTCGGATCATGGTCATGGTCATGATCACGAAATGAATTTCTGGAGTAAATATATTTTTCCACTGGATCATAAAATGATTGGTTTGCAGTATTTGTGGACTGGTCTGTTCATGGCTCTGGTGGGTGGTTTTTTCGCATATGTGTTCCGGATGCAATTGGCCTTTCCGGGAGAGTCTGTGCCAGGTTTTGGTCATGTCTCACCAGCAAGCTATAATGCGTTGATCACCAATCATGGAACCATTATGATTTTTTGGGTGGCCATGCCCATGCTGGTCGCAGCCTTCGGAAACATCCTGATTCCCCTGATGATTGGTTGTGACGACATGGTATTTCCCCGATTGAACCGGTTGTCCTATCAAATCTTTTTTATTAGTACTGTGTTGCTGTTTGTCGGATTTTTTGTTCCAGGAGGAGCCTTTGGTGGCGCATGGACATCCTATCCACCACTTTCTGCCCGTGCGGAATACAACCTGACTCCATGGGGAGCATCCATCTGGTTGTTGGCTGTCGCACTTGAAATTGTCGCGTTTCTTCTTGGAGGAATTAATTTTATCACAACAACCATGAACTCCAGGGCTCCGGGAATGAAAATGATGGATATTCCCATTGTTGTCTGGATGATCAACATTGCGGTGGTATTATTTATGTTTTCCGTCGGTCCACTGGTTGCTGGCGCTGTGATGCTGTTGTTTGACCAAACGATTGGAACCAGTTTTTTTGTGCCTTCCGGTGGGGGGGATCCTGTATTATGGCAACACCTTTTTTGGTTTTTTGGACACCCTGAAGTCTACGTAATTCTTTTACCGGAAATGGGTATTGTCGCGGAAATCATCACCGTGTTCTCCAGAAAAAAACTATTCGGTTACAAGATGATTGTATACACAACATTCATGGTCGGAATCCTGAGTATGATCGTTTGGGCGCACCATCAATTTATTGCAGGTATTGATCCGCGCATGGCATCCATTTTCAGCTTTACCACCATTTTGATTTCCATACCTATCGCGGTAATCTTTTTTGCTTATATTGCGACATTGTACGGTGGCAGTATTGAATTTAAAGTACCCATGCTCTGGGCCTTGGGGATGATCGCGGAGTTTCTGCTGGGTGGCGTGACCGGAATTTATCTCGGAGCCAGCGCACTGGATGTCTATTTTCATGACAATACTTTTGTAGTTGCTCATTTTCACTATACATTGATCCCCGTAGTGTTTTTTGGCGGCTTTGCCGGAATCACTTACTGGTATCCCAAAATGTTTGGGAAAATGATGAGTGAGACTCTTGGGAAATTGCATTTCTGGGGAACCACGATCTTTTTTAATGGAATATTCATCCCCTTGTTTTTCCTTGGATTGGCCGGGCAACACCGCAGAATTTATGACTACAGAAATTTTCCTGATTTGGCTGGAATGCAGGATTTGAGGATATTTGCCACAATGTGTTTGATTGGATTACTGATTTCACAGATCCCATTCATCATTAATTTTGTCAGAAGTATCAAAAACGGAGAAGACGCCGGAAAAAATCCATGGAAAGCTAATACCTTGGAATGGATCACCGCATCCCCTCCTCCTCATGGAAATTTTGCTGAAATGCCAACTGTCTATCGAGGTCCTTATGAATACAGTGTTCCGGGACGCAAGGAAGATTTCTGGCCACAAAATCAGCCTAGTTAAATTTTAAGGAATTAAATCATTCATCGTTTTTTCAAGGAGGAGTATGTCACCTATTGCAACAACACGAAGCGCAACAGGAATCCCTACCGGTCGTCTGGCCGTGTGGTGGGTCATTATTTCAGAAATTGTTATTTTTGGTGGTCTTGTGACCTGTTATCTGCTCATGAGACTTGGAAACCCGGAATGGGCTGAGTATGCATCGCATACCAGCACACCGGCTGGCGCACTCAATACACTGGTTTTGCTGACATCGAGTCTGTTTGTAGTTATTGCGCACAATGCCGCAGAACACGATCATGATGGAGCCAAAGCGTTTAAATTCCTCTGGATGTGTATTGCTTTGGGCGGTGTGTTTTTATGCGTCAAGGCCTTTGAATATACAACAGAGATCCATCATGGCTTCACTATCACCAAGAATGTATTCTGGTCATTTTATTTCATTGCGACCGGTTTGCATGGCTTGCATGTGATTGCTGGAATGGTGATTATGGCCATTATTTCTTTTGATGTGAAAAAAGGGAAAAACTTTCAAAGAGTTGAACTGATTGGCGCATACTGGCACTTTGTAGATATTGTCTGGATCTTCCTGTTTCCGTTACTTTACATCGCTAAATAATGTTTGATAAGGAGAAATTATGTCTGAAGAAACCAATTCCACCCATCCTCATCCTGTTAAAATTTGGGTGATTCTTTTGATTTTATTCATCATCAGCGTTGCCGGACCGATGTTGGGACACCCGATTGTCACACTCATAACGGCTTTTGGAATTGCACTGGTGAAAGCACTGACTGTCGCCGCTTATTACATGCATCTGAAAATTGAAAAGCATTACATCTGGTATGCGATGTTTTGCGGAGTTTTGGCATTGATTGTATTATTCACAGGTTTGGCTCCTGATATCATGAAAAAGCAAGGGACTAACTGGAAAAATTGTATGGCTGACCACTCTTGTGTTCAGCAACGTTTATAGGAGGTATCTTGGTCAATATCCCGCAAACGCATCCCAGAACCCGGTCTTCAACACCAGTTCCCAGTGGTGTGGTTGGGGTTTTAATTTTTATTGCCGCAGAGATGATGTTTTTTTCAGCTCTGCTTTCAGCCTATTATATTATAAGGGCCGGATCTCCAGAATGGCCACCCTGGGGACAGCCTCGCCTTCCGGTTGAAGCCACAGCCGTAAACACAGTCATCCTGTTGTTGAGTGCTGTGGTTCTCCATTTCGCATATCGTCATTTTAAACATCAAAATAAATCCCGCACAGTTCAGTTATTGACTGTCACTGTTCTGCTAGGTATGATTTTTGTTGGAATGCAGGGATATGAATGGGTCAAGTTGATCAGCTTTGGTCTGACCATGACATCCAGTGCTTATGGTGGAGTATTTTATCTGATTATTGGATGCCATGGACTCCATGTTCTTGGTGGCTTAATGGCACTAATGCAACTGCTGTTCAAAGTACGAAATGATGTTGCCAGTATGCACCCATCCTTTGTTGTTCCTCAAATTTTCTGGTATTTTGTAGTAGCCTTGTGGCCGCTGTTGTATGTGACTGTGTATCTTTTGTAGAAGGGTAATTTTCTCTTAAACGCATGTAATCTCAAGGCGTTTTATGGAAGATAACAGGATTCAGTGGTTTGAGACGAGCCCCATTTTTCCCATGGAGAAATATGCCTGTATTAAATTCTTCGTTTTTTATTCGAACTTTGACATTGATGTCCATTTTCTTTTACGGGGGATCCAATTCCCTGTGGGCTTGTTCTGTCTGCTTTTCAGCCAAAGGAGAATCTCTTATGGCCTTTTATCTGACAACAGTGGGGCTTAGTCTCTTACCCCTTTTGCTGATTGGAGGAATTGTAGGATCCCTGTATTACTGCTACCGCAACAAATCTGAAATAACCCCAAAATAAGAGTTTGGTGTTGATCTCACCGAATTAAATTGTAACGCTTGGAAAAGTTTAATGAGTTTTTCTGATGTTGGCGTTGTTTTCGCATAAAGTGCAAAAATAATTCTTCTGGAATTAAGAATTGGATTGGATAAAGTGAAAAAAATTGTTAGTAAAAATAACTTTCCATTGAAAATTAGGCACTCTTTCAGAAATTATGAAAAGTAGTTAACAGTTTGAATGTGTCATCCCGACAGAACGAGGTCCGAGAGACTGGGGATCTTGAAGATTGGTGTATATGATCTCTCCTTCGTCGAGATGAAAAACTGTAAACAGGATAATGACAGATGTCGAAAATTACTTAATAAATCTATGGATCTGTTTTATGAAATGCATACTGTGGGGACTCAGTGCGATTCTAATCATGTTGCCATCACTGGTTTTAGGGGAAAACCTGCTGCCCGATTCTCTTGTGTATTACAATTACCCGGGAAAGCACGTTCTGATAGTGGACAAGTCGGGTTGTGAGGTCAGGGTATATCGTTATCAGGAACAATGGGGACAAGTTGCTCAATATAAATGCACAACCGGAAAGAAGGAAGGGGATAAATTCAAAGAAGGTGATGAACGAACGCCCTTAGGTATTTACTGGCTTAATAACGGCTGGACAGGGAATGAATTGGTGAGTCAATATGGGGATAGTGCTGCCATTTATGGTTTAGGAGCGTTTGAACTGAACTATCCTAATTATATCGATAAACTGCTGTATAATAAAAGCGGATATGGGATCTGGTTACATGGAACCGATAAAGGCGAACCTTCAGCAACTCGTGGTTGTGTTTCAACCAGCAATTCAGATCTGGCAGAAATTTCACGTTATATCGAATTTGGTCAAACCCCGATTCTTATTGAAGAAAAAGTAAACTATGTGACTCCTGATCAAATAGAACGGCAACAAAATGAAATACTGACGTTTCTGGATTACTGGAAGAAAGCCTGGGAATCGGATGATTTGGCGAATTTTCTTTCGTTCTATTCAAAGGATTTTCAGACGCCCCGATTTAATTACAGGCAATGGCAGGAATATAAGCAGGTTGTCAATAGCCTGAATACGAACCGGAGAGTAGAGGTCTCCGATATTTCAATATTGAAATCAAAAGATTTGTATTCTATTCAGTTTTTACAGCGGTTTACCTCTGACCGAACCAGAGATGTCGGAAAAAAACAACTTTATCTGGTTCAGGAAGCAGGATTATACAAAATACTGAGTGAAAACTGGGAACCGGAAGCAGTGCTCCCGCACAAGCCATCCTTCAATCATTATGCCTATAAGCTCAACACACAGGAAGAATCACTTTAATCTGCGATTTTGGTTCCGATACCTTTGTGTGTAAAGAGTTCCGCAATAACAGAGTGAGGATCTTTCCCGTTAATGATGTGAGCTGATTTGACGCCATGGTGAATGGCATGCAATGCAGCCTGCACTTTAGGCAGCATTCCCCCATAAATCACTCCCTGAACTATTTTTGCTTCAACTTCTTGGGATGTCAATTCTGTTAACAGTTGATTTTCTTCCATAATTCCATCCACATTAGTCAGAAAAATTACTTTATCCGCTTTAAGTGCTGAGGCGATGTATGCGGCGACGGTGTCAGCATTGACATTGTAGGTCAATCCGTTGTCACCCATACCAATCGGTGACACAACAGGTAAAAAACCTTCTCGTAGCAAGACACTGAGGATTTCTGGATTCGTGTTTTTAATTTCGCCGACATAGCCAAGATCATAGCCTTTTTCGTGGCTTTTTTTCTGCGCTTCAATCAGGTGTCCATCTTTTCCACTCAAGCCGACGGCTTTCCCACCAAACATATTCAGATGGGAAATAATTTCTTTATTGATAGTCCCGGAAAGCACCATTTCCGCAACTTTCAGGTTTTCACGGCTAGTGACCCGTAAACCGTCAATAAAGGTAACTTCCTGTCCCAATTGTTCCATGGCACGACTGACTTCGGGGCCACCGCCATGAACGATCACTGGCATTAAACCCAGCGATTGCAAGAGCACAATATCATGAGCAAAATCTTTTTTAAGCGTTTCATCCACCATGGCGGCTCCGCCATATTTAATAACAACGATTTTATTTCTGAAAGACTGAATGTACGATAATGCCTCAATGAGCAGTTCTTTTTTATCCTGATTTGTAATGTCAACCATGAGAATCTCCGGAAAATATTTTGATTTGTATGACCAAATGGTTCAATGCGATTTTAGTTCTAAAAATTGAGTACAGCCATTATTCAATCAAATAATTTGAATGATGAGCCACAGAAATCATATGAAAACAAAACAAATTCAAGTTGTATCAAAGAGAGTATGATTCGTACTTGGATAATCAATCAGTATTTGATATAGATCTCTGAAAAGAGTCTTTCCATAATAAATCATCTGGTTCCCTGTAAGAAATATGTCTGCTCCAAATAATAACTCATTTTCCTATATGCATCTGCTCTGGAAAAACAAAAAAGAAATTCTGATCCTTTGTCTTTTGTTGACGTTGTTGTCCTATGCGATGACTGTGTGGAACGGAAGTGACGAAATATCAGAGCAAACTGAGCAGATCATGAGAGTTCTCACCATGGAACAGGTTGAAATAACCAATTACAAGCAAGAACTCCTCCAGTGGAAAATTATTGGCTCCCATGCAAGAGCGATTGAAGAAACACAGTCAACCCTGCTAAGAAACCTCACTGTGTTGATCTATGATGAGGAACAAACATCGCCTCCTCGGGTTGATATCCAGATAACAGCGGAACAAGGACTGTTGGAGGGGATAGAAAATCATGTTATTTTGATGGGCAATGTGCATGCAACCAGAGATGAGGACATGTCATTAAAAACTGAAAAAGCCATTTATAATTATCAAAACCGCATTCTTACTCTTCCAGATAATGTTAGCATGCATCGTGGGGAAATAACGATGATTGGTGATAATCTGGAATATCATGTCTTTGACAAGCAGTTTCATTTGGGAAATGTCTTATTAGTTCAATGACAGTTAATTTTGAAAGAAAAAGGCCCAATTTTTTGCGTATATTGAACCAATTTCAGGATCTATGTTCTATATACTTAGTTTGGAAAAACCATGGTTGGGTATTCTGTTCACAAAAAGAAAGCTGTTTACCTTACGCGTGGTTTCATGGATGATGACATATTAATACAGGCACATAAAAACGGTGATAAGCGAGCGTTTGAAAAACTGGTACATAAACATCAGCGAGGAGTTGGACGTTTAATCCTATCGGTAATCAAACAGGAAAATAAAGTTCCAGATGTATTGCAGGAGGTGTTTATTGCAGTATACCGAGGCTTGAAAAATTTCCGGGGGGACTCCTTGTTCAAGACATGGTTGTATCGAATCACACTGCACGAATCGATCCGATACTTGAATAAAGAATCCAGAAAAGAAACGGTTTCTCTTGATAATACCGACGATTCGTTCTCAGACACTACTGAACCCCACGTCACTTTGGTTTGGGACGGAGATGATCCTGAAACCACATTGTTAAATATTCAAAATAAACAAATATTAGATGGAATTATCAGTCATTTGAGTCCAGATCACCGGTTGGTTCTGCACCTTCACTATCAAGAAGATTTATTGGTTGAGAATATTGCGGAAATACTGGAAATCCCTGTCGGCAGCGTCAAATCTCGCTTGTATTATGCGAGGCTACATCTCAAAAAATTGATGGAACCTGTCATTCAACAATTAATGCGAGAATCTCATGGAAAATAATAATCTTCAGCCTTGCAATCAAACAGAGATTCTGCTGAAGCTTGAGGTAGAGTCTCCTCAAACGGTTAAAAATGCTTTTTGGGCGGAACATTTGTTGGGTTGCTCTATCTGCCAGCACGAATTGAGAGCGTTCAGGCGCTCTCTGGAATTATATCTGCGGATTTCTGAGGAAAACGCAAACATAGTTGATTCATATCAGATATGGGATCAACTGGAGAAAAAACTACCTCATAACAGATTCAGGTCAACTACCGTTGCTAAAGTGCTGATGGCTGCCAGTGTTCTCTTGCTATTGGGAATACCGTCATGGTTTTCATTGCAAAAGCAGGATCCCTATGCGATTCCATCCCAGTATACTGTGATTGACATGCAAACTGAGGAAACTTTCGGTGAAAAGTCCGGCCAGACTCAATTGATATGGGGCACCGAAAAATTTGGTTTAATGATTCGGGATGCGAATGGGACAGATTCTACGATTGTTATTGGTATGAAATTAGGAACTCATTTTTCTCTCCTCAATGGAACACTCTTTCAAAATAGAGAGCTTGTTTCCCTCAAAAAATCAACGCCTCCGACTAAGGGGTCATGATGAAAAAAATCTCTGTGAAATCAATGTTGAGAAATTTGAGCAAGTTTAGTTTGATGATTGCGATTATGGGAACGAATGTTCCGGTTTATGCTGATTCTTTGAAAAGTATGCAAATATCCAAAGATTATGAATTGGGTGAAGATTTGGTCGCTAACGACATTACCTGCAACCACACTAGGCTTAATATTCTGGGGAAAGTAAAAGGCCGAATTTTTTCAGTAGGTTGTGATGTGACCGTTGGGCACCAAAGTCTATTGGAAAAAGGAATTATTTTTGCGGGTGGAACCCTTAGCATACAAGAAAAGGCAACAATTACAGGTGATATTTCTCAAATTGGAGGGATCTTGCAAATCCCACCCAATGTAGATCTCCAAGGCGTTATTCGGCGTTATCCCAAAAAAGATGAACCACCTAAGGAGTTTTTGCAGGCAAGCTTACATTATCTGACATTCCAACGAATCGTGCCTGTCGATGTTGACCATTTAAATCGGTCTATTACTGAGTTGCTTCAAAAAGGGATCACGGAAACTCATAGAGAACCACTCAAGGAATTTACCATTCCTGAATTTGCGGAATATGTATTTAAACCGGATTATGTACGCTTTGCTCAGAAATGGACTTATATCAAAGACGGATATAATTTGGAAATGCAGATCATGGAATTTAAATCTTCTGCGGAATCCCTGATTTTTTGGAAAAACATCATGCGCCTTGGAAATGTGAACATGTCACATTCTGTATTGAACAGTATGGGCGAAGGGGGACATGGGTATTATCGTTATAAGGATCGTTCCACCATTTTATGGTATCGGGGGGACTGGATTTTTTCGTTACAAGTGCTTGTACCGGAAAAACTTCCTGTAGAAAAAAACTGGCGAGATGCTGAAATTCAGCGAGATGGATTTATCAGTATGCTTTATAAATCTCTAAAAAATAATACTCTCAATCTGGATAGTGGCGATGTTTTTGTCGGTTCCTGGCCTTCCGAAGAACTCAAGTAACAATCAGTTGTTGAAAAAATACTTATTCCAGTTCAACAGCGAGTTGGCCACATCATCAAGAAAGCCTGATTGTTTGACCGATTGATGGGCTTTTAAGGGAATCTTCTGATAAAGCCTGTCATTTAAATAAACATCCAAATATCCCAAGACTTCCCCCTTTTCAACTGGCGCTCTTACGTTTGACAGCATTTCCAGCCTGGTATCGACCTGTGGTGTTCCCGGAGTCACTAATAATGAAAGACTTTGGCCAATTTCGAGGTCCACTTGTGGCTCCAAACCATCCTCAACAGGAACGCCCTGATCAATCAGCGATCCTTCAGAAAATAATGGAGTGCGTTCAAATTGTTCAAAACCTGCTGTCAGCAATTGTATAGTGAATTGATCTCTGTAAAATCGATTTTCACAGCCTGTTACCACGGAAATCAGCCTTGTATTACCACGTTTGGCTGTTCCGACAAAATTGAAACCGGCTTTTCTGTGATACCCTGATTTCAATCCATCCATTCCGTCAATAGTCTGGAGCATTTTACGATAGGTGCTGACCAATTGAAATTCCCCATTCCGAAAAGAATCCACCTTGGTAGAAGCATACTCCATATAAACAGGGTGTTTCAAGACTTCCTGAGCCAGTCGGGATAAGTCTCTGGCTGTTGTCATATTATCAGGCATACCACGTTTGGGAGGGAGGCCATGCGGCGTAAAGAACAAAGAATGATCCATACCCAGTTGTGCGGCTTTTTTATTCATAAGAGCCACAAAATCCTGATAACTACCACCTGCATATTCCGCAATAGCAACGGCCGCATCATTGGCTGAAACCATGATCATGGCTTTCAGTAATTCACTCAAAGTAAAAACTTCTCCTTCTTTCAGGAAAACCTGACTTCCACCCATGTGGCTGGCAAGCTGAGAAATAACCACTTTATCATCAAGATGCAGTTGTCCACTTTCAATTTTTTCCAGGGTAATGAGAGCTGTCATCAGTTTGACAGTGGAGGCGGGAATTGCCATTGAATCAGGGTTGTGTGCATAGAGTGTCTGTCCAGTATCGGCATCAATAAGTAGCAACGATCCAAATAAATGATCCTGAGTGTCCAAAATATCAAACAATGATCTGGTGTCAGCATACGTTGAAAAAACGTTACCCAACACTGGGACAAAACAGATAAACAGTAATAATATGCATTTTTTTTTCATGATAATCAGATGGATATGGCAAAAATATAGGCAAGTTGTGCACGTCCCCATTGAATGATATGCTCAATGGTTGAGGTTTCAATTCCCATAGATGTGCCGATTTTTCGGATAATTTTTTCTTCTTTTGGATGAAACTCACCATCTGAGATGGCAACAGACGTACAATCTTTCAGAATGTCATTTGCTTTTTGTGCGTCAATGGTTGTAATTTTCTCAATTTTCACTTTCTTTGTTCCCTGAGTGTACTGTTCTAATTCTTCAAATTGAACAGAACTTTTGGTAAAAAAATCAAAAATCGTTCTTAAATATTTTATTTCAGCATCATCAATCCGGCCATCCGCAACAATTATTGCTACAACAGCTTTTGCATACCAGAATTGCTCTTCCTGATTCATGTCGTTAAACAATCTTCGATTCATGTAACCCCTGATCATGGTTTGAATTAATACTAAATGACACTTTGCATAATCGTTTCATAGACACAAGCCTTTTATAGGAAAGATCTTCTAAATTATCACTTACTTAGTCAAAAAGTTTGCACTCTTAATAAAAAATAGATAGGTTTCAGTTTGCTTGGTTTATTGAATCGATAATAATAATTTTTACAGAGAGGGTTTATGTTTGAAATGGAAGTTTTGGCCACTGTTTTTGTTATTGGAGCGATTTATTTTATGGCTTTTTATGTGGCAGAATTGATCCTTATCAAGGATAAGGGATCACATTAATCTCTATGTCTCAGACTCTTCTAAAAAGTTTTTTTCTGTGCAGTCTCTATGCCTTGTGGGGCTGCACCCCTTCTGTTGCACCCCAATTATTTCTTTCGCCATCGTTTATCAGTGATTCTGTCCCGGCAGTCACACAGGCTTCCGGGAAAATTTCCATCAAGAATGGTGATTCTCGCCAAAGTGGTGACCTGCTTTTGACTATTGACAATGAACACCAACTCCGAATGCGGATTCTGGCTCCATTGCTGGGTAGCCAGTTGTACGAAATCAGGATGAATGATGAACAAATGATGATTCTTGATTACCAACATAGGGAATATTTTTTGGGCGAAAATACGCCGTCTGTTCGAAAAATATGGCTGGGAGTCGATCTCAGGATGGCTGAAGTGGGTTGGTGGATTTGGGGACGGATTTCTTCACGACAATTTGAGGAATGGTCAGGACACAAAACCACTTCTGGTGTGATCCTGACCAAAGAACAGGAAACCTATGAGATTGAGTTTCGTGACAATCAGTTGCCCTATAAAATCATAAAGAAAGAAAACCAGATCACAATATTTGAAATTACCATAATGGAATATCAGAATATCGACCATTTTAGGGTTCCTTATAAAATAAATATTCTGGATCTTCAGGAAAATAATCAGCTCAGAATTGTCCTGACTGAACTATCGGCGTCATCGGAAACCTTGAATCTGGATTTTGATCCCCCGGCGTCTATGAGACCACTTGTCACTGCTTTCGGTGACGATTCATGACTCCAGCAACAACACAAACCGGCCTGGTGTTACGGCGAACCAAAAGCTTTTATTACATTTATGTAAATGGAAAAGTCTGCCTGTGTCGTGTCAAAGGCAATTTATTCCAAAACAGCCGATATGATCATAAAATAGCTGTGGGTGACAGAGTTGAAGTGGATCTGGAGGCCTCTGATGATGCCGGTTGGATTTATAAAGTGCTTCCGCGTTCCACAAAACTCACGCGTCCCATGAGTGAGAATGTTGAACAGGTTCTGGTTGCAAACGCTGATTATCTGATGGTGGTTAGTTCCACCAAAACGCCACCATTTCGCTATGGTCTTGTGGATCGCTTTTTGATCACGGCTGAACGAGGTGGTTTAACTCCTGTCATTGTGATCAATAAAATAGATTTGGGTGTCGATGGTCTGGAACCCATCCTCCAGCTATATCAGACCTTGGGATATCAGGTGTTATGCACCAGTGTGGCAACAGGCGAAGGACTTGATATTCTGGGCAGTATGCTGCATGAAAAAATTACAATTTTGTCAGGACATTCTGGTGTGGGAAAATCATCAATCATCAAGGCTCTGTTTCCGGATTGGGATATCCGGATTGGAAATGTGAATGAAAAAGGGGGGAAAGGAAAACATACCACCACTCTGGCTGAGATGTATCCATTGCCGCAGGGATCAGGCTTCATTGTGGACACTCCGGGAATCAGGGAAATGGGCTTGGGGATTTCCCGTGAAGAACTGGATCAGTTTTTTATTGAATTCGAAACTCCTCGAAAATTTTGTGGCTTCAAACGATGCAGTCATACCCATGAACCCCGGTGCGGGGTGAAGGAGGCCCTTGTTGATGGGCAAATTTCTGAACAACGCTACGAAAGTTATCTCAGTATTTTTGAATCTCTGGAAAACAAATGATAAAAACGCTTCAACACTACCTGGAACTGATCAAATTTTCTCACACGGTATTTGCCCTTCCCTTCGCCCTGGTCGCAGTGCTGACAGCAACTCACGGATCTCCAACACTGCCTCAAGTGTTTTGGGTCATTGTGGCTATGGCAGGTGCCCGTTCTGGCGCAATGGGCTTCAATCGGTGGCTCGACCGAAAATTTGATGCCGAAAATCCAAGGACCAGCAAGCGCCCTTCGGTGACAGGAGCGATCAATCCCCTGGCTATTCTGATGATGACTGGCGGGTCTTACTCGGTATTGGTGATTGCCTCAGCACAATTGAATCCCTTGGCGTTCTATCTGTCTCCGGTAGCTATTTTTCTAACGGCTTTTTATTCCTTTACCAAACGTTTTACCAATTATTCCCATCTGTTTTTAGGCATAGCCATTGGTGCGGCACCTGTTGCAGCATGGATTGCTGTGACTGGAAAAATTTCTGTTGCGGCACTCACTCTTGGAACTTCCGTATTGTTCTGGATTGCCGGGTTTGATGTCCTGTATGCTCTGCAGGATCTGGAATTTGACAGGCAAACAGGATTGTTTTCCATTCCTGCCAGATTCGGCATTCAGGGGAGTTTATTGATTGCCAGAGTGTTCCATGCCATCACCGTGCTGATGTGGCTTTTGTTTTATTACTGGAGCGGACTGAACTACTGGTTTGCGTTGGGACTCCTGGTAGGAACCTGCCTGCTGTTCTGGGAACATTGGCTGATCCGGGATGGCAAACTGGAAAAACTCGATATGGCATTTTTTAATATGAACGGCTACATCAGCCTGACCATTTTTATGTTTACCTGCCTCGCCTGCTGGTTATAGCGCCTATTTTCTTTATGGGCATTCGTCACAATTGTATTGTTGTGGTCTAAGAATCTTTTTTACCAAAAGGATTCTTAATGAGGCTATAGTCATCGTTTCACCTAAATTAAGAAAACGTTCTTGTTCCCCTGCGGGGGGATAGCAACGACCAGATTAAAAACATATTTTCTGCCGGGCGTAGAGTCGCTACTATGGAACGTCTCTACAGACCAGAGAAGTTATGATGGGAATCATTGGGTCGTATTATTTGAAGAAATTCTGGTCAGTATCAATCAAGTCTTCAGTATCAGAATCAATGGTGTAGGCATTCACACTGACAGGCTGTTGCCCCTGGTTATAGATACTCAGGGAGTCCTGCTCTCTTGGGTTTTCCAGTGTGACATATCGAATCCCCTTGAACAGAAGTTGATGGGGTGGTGAATATTTAAAATCAGGATGCTGATGACGAAAGGAGACCACCGCATTGTCCGGTGAAGATACCCTGAAATAAAATGGATGAGCCGCCGCCTGATTCACTTTAACTTTGAGTTCATGTTCAGGAAATACGGTATGACTGGAATTCCAGGTGACATTGTCCGCTGCGTTCTGAATAGGAATTTCATGAACAACCAGACGATGGGGATCATTTTTATAACTCAAATTTTCAGGCCAGAACAAAACACTGAAAACGATGGCCACACCAACACCCGATAATCCTGCAAATCTGGTGATTTTCAGCCGAACCGGATGATTGAACCAGCTCATAACCTCACGCCAGTTTTTTTGAAATACCAATGATTTCTGAATGTTGGTTTGTGCAATTTGTGACTGAATCCTGTTCCATAATTCAGCACTCGCTTCAGGTTGGAAATAATCCTGTTGAACTAAACTCGAAAGGTTTTCAACCTGAATGGTATCCTGTAAATGGTGATAACATTCCATGCATTCTGCAAGGTGCTCCAGTATATTTCTAATTTGTGCCCGGTCCAGGTTTTCGTCAAGGGCCTGGCTCAATAACAAATGGAGTTCCTGACAATCACATTTTTGTTTCTGAGCTATCAGGGGTTTCATAATCAACCTTCGGAACAGGTGAAGCTAAACATTGGTGACGATTGCAAAAATTTACATCGTTCCTGCCCAGTAACATATCTGAATCTAACCCGAAATATAAAACTCTTTTTCGACAGATGGAAATAAAATGAGGGGGGAGATTCTCCAGACATCAAGGTTTGATGACAGAGGCAATCCACATCAAACAACAGGGCATCGTATAGCACAGGGGGGGGGGTAGGACCATACAACACATTGCTGAAGAATCTCCCGGGGGATCATTCCGGAAAAAAATCAGATCAAAACCATCCTTTCCCACTGAAAGGTTTATATGTTTTTTTCCGTGAAATTACCAACTTGGCCCAACGATGTTTTCTCATTTTACTTTTTTCAGCATCGCGCATTATTTGCAAAATCCGATCATCCAAGTCCATATCACTCCTGCTTTTTAGTCTACAAATCACACCCTTCAGAATCCATTTTTCTGACATGGGCAACTTATTGAAATGTACACCACCTCGAAGTACTTCATTAAAGTGTCGTGTATATTGTGTAAGTTGCGGATTCAAAAAAAAAGTTCATATTTTTTTATTTTTTTATTTTTTTAACTCCTATTACGTGTACAAATTTTTAACTCAAGGAGCTTCTGTTGAATGGCTGTGGACTGGGGACTCAGATCTCTCCTTATTTGAGATCTCGACAGTGGTAAGTTCTCAGCTTTCAGTTCTCAGTTTTTTGAATTGATTGAAATTATTCTGATTGTTTATATAATTCTCGGGTTTTCTAAAAAAATTTCTTTGACAATTTAAAGCACTGGCACGGTTTATGCGCTAGGCGGCTTTTTCCAAAGAGAGCTCATCAACTGGTTCTAAATTGACCAATTCAGAGGAACATTTTCGA
>JADFZZ010000043.1 GCA_015232315.1 SAR324 cluster bacterium
AAGGCATTGAGCAAGGCAGGATTGAAGGACTTCGCGCTACGGCGGAAAAGCAATTGCGGATCAAATTCCGTGAAATTCCAGCAATCTATCTGGCTCAACTGAGTACGTTGTCTTTCGCCCAACTGGAAATGCTGGCAGAGCGTATTCTGACCGTTCAAAGCATGGAAGAATTGTTCCGGTTCTGATGACTCGTCCTGTTATGCCCGGAAAACGGACATTGATATATTCTCGAAGGTCCTTCCTCAGAGATCGACAGATCTTTCACTGCGTTGGGGTTAATGGCAACGGACGGATACCAGAATAGATCGGGAACATGCATGCTCCAAAGTTATTAGACCACAACAATTATTTTCTCCCAAATCCCTGCTGAGCCAAAAATTTATTCAACTGGTTGGCGAATTCATGCGTGTCTTTGGGACCGAACGGCGCGGGGCCTTTGGTGATCTCACCACTGTCACGAATCTCCTGCATAAGATTTCGGATAGCCAGAAGCTGTTTGATGTTATCCTCTGTAAACAGTTTTCCCCGGTGATCAATCGCATGCGCTTTTTTGGTGATGACACGGTCAGCCAACGGGATATCCGCCGTGATGACCAGTTCGCCTGGTTGCACCAGTTCCACAATGCGGTTGTCCGCTTCGTCTGGTCCTGCGTCCACAACGATGTACTTGACATGCCTGGATTTCCCCAGATTGACATATTTGTTGGACACAACAACAGTTGGTATGCTCAGACGCTCAATGGCACGAATCAAAATCTGTTTGAGCGCATTGGGCAACGCGTCCCCGTCTATGTACAGATTCATCGGCAAATCTCTTTGACTCGTCCGACCGCGCCATTTGTTAAGCGGACTTTGATGCCATGCGGATGTGTCGGCGAATTGGTCAGGAGATCCTTGACCACGCCCTCAGTCAGTTTCCCACTTTGTTGATCCTGTTTTAATACGATCCGGACGGTCAGGCCCGGTTTGATGTTTGATCTTTGTGTTCCATCCATGCGGAAGTCTCCCTGAAAAAGTTACGGTTAGTCTGTTTGATGATGCGAACGTGCCTTCAAATCATTCAAAACACAAGAAAACCCATGAACTATTGTGTTTCAAAAAAGTATTCTGGCACTGTTTGAGTATTGGCGGAAGTGTCCTCACGAATGAGCCTGATTGAAAGTCTGAAACCCGTTTTGACAAATTAATAAAATCAGTATATGCACTAACCCGAATGATGAGCCTGGCGAAAATGAGCCTGTTGAGTAGCGGTTCATCTCCAGCGATTCATCACGGATGATGCTCTGATCCAGGGCTTTTTCGAAGTGTTGATGCCCAATTTTTAACCTGTTTTATTGTGAGGAACCATGCCTGATAACCGTTTTGGAAGCCGAATTTCTTTTGATACCGGAAGTGGAAAAGCTGATATGTACAGTTTGGAAAAACTGGAAAAAGACAATATCGGCACTGTGCAGAAACTGCCGTTTTCCATAAAAATCCTGCTGGAGCAGGCGTTGCGAAATCTGGATAATTTTCAGGTGCGGGAGGAAGATGTGCTGGCCTTGGCCGACTGGACCAAAGCCAATCTGGAAAAAGAAATTCCTTACAAGCCCACCCGGGTGATTCTTCAGGATTTTACAGGCGTTCCCGCGGTTGTGGATCTGGCGGCATTACGCAGTGCCATGGTGCAGATGGGGGGCAATCCCACCTTAATCAATCCCCGTGTGCCGGTGGATCTGGTGGTCGATCATTCCGTTCAGGTGGATCATTATGGAACGCCAGATTCCTTGCGACAAAACATGGAAATTGAATTTCAGCGGAATCAGGAACGCTACGAATTTGTGAAATGGGGCCAGAAATCGTTTAAAAATTTCAGGGTGTGTCCTCCGGGAGTCGGCATCATTCATCAGGTCAATCTGGAATATCTGGCCAGTGTGATTCAAACCGTGGACGGTGTCTGTTTTCCTGACACACTGGTCGGGACAGATTCGCACACCACCATGATCAACGGACTTGGCGTGATGGGCTGGGGTGTGGGGGGTATTGAAGCCGAATCCGTCATGCTGGGACAACCTGTGTATATGCTGATTCCTCAAGTGATCGGGTTCAAACTGAAAGGGACTCTGCCTATTGGTGCGACCGCCACTGATCTGGTGTTACGTGTGGTGGAAATTCTTCGCAAAAAAGGCGTGGTTGAAAAATTTGTGGAATTCTATGGACCCGGATTATCACGCCTGAGTCTGGCGGATCGGGCGACCATTGCCAATATGGCTCCAGAATATGGCGCAACCATGGGCTTTTTCCCTGTGGATCAGGAAACCCTTAAATATCTTCGGGATACTGGACGTCCGGAAAATCTGGTGAAAACAGTTGAAAACTATTGCAAAAAACAAGGCCTGTTCCGCACTGACGCAACGCCTGATCCTGTGTTCACTGACACCGTTGAGCTGGATTTGTCCACCGTGGAGCCTTCTTTGGCTGGTCCAAAACGTCCTCAGGACAGAGTCACCCTGGCCGCGATGAAAACACAATGGCATGAATCCTTGACGAAACCTGTGAAACAACGCGGGTTTGAATTGAAGGAATCCACGCTGGCCGACAAAGCCGCTGTTCCGGGAATGGACGGGGTTCAGTTGAAGCATGGTTCCGTGGTGATCACCGCCATCACTTCCTGTACGAATACCAGCAATCCATCCGTGATGCTGGCGGCCGGGATTCTGGCGAAAAAAGCCGCTGAACGTGGACTGACCGCAAAACCCTGGGTGAAAACCTCCCTGGCTCCCGGTTCCAGAGTGGTCACACGCTATCTGGATGAGGCCGGACTGACACCCTCTTTGGAAAAAGTCGGCTTTCATACCGTGGGCTATGGTTGCACAACCTGTATTGGCAACTCAGGGCCGTTGATGGATTCTGTGGTGCAGGCGATCAATGAAAAAGATCTGGTGGTTGCGGCGGTGCTTTCCGGAAACCGGAATTTTGAAGGGCGGATCAGTCCTCATGTGAAAGCCAATTATCTGGCAAGTCCTCCGTTGGTGGTGGCCTATGCCATCGCCGGAACTGTGGATATTGATTTTGCCACAGAACCAGTGGGGCTTGATAACGCAGGAAAACCAGTGATGTTGCAAGAAATCTGGCCATCTCCTGAAGAAGTAGCGACAGCCATGAAAAGCATGACCAAAGAATTGTATCAGCAGGAATATCAGAATCTGGATCAGGTTTCACCAATGTGGAACGCGATTCAAAGCAAAACTGGAGAAGTGTATGAGTGGGATGAAGATTCAACCTATATTCAAAACCCACCATTTTTCACCCATATGTCCCAGGAACTGGCAGAACTGAAAGAAATCAAGGGTGCCAGGGTGCTGGTCAAGGTGGGCGATTCTGTTACAACCGACCATATTTCACCGGCAGGATCTTTTTCAGCCAAAACGCCAGCAGGATTGTATCTGGTGAGTAAAGGAGTCAGTCCGGAGGATTTCAACTCCTATGGCGCACGACGTGGAAATGACCGGGTGATGACACGCGGAACGTTTGCCAATGTTCGCTTACGCAATCAAATGGCTCCGGGAACAGAAGGCGGTTACACCACCTACATTCCGGACAATGCGGTGATGTCGATTTATGACGCTTCCATGAAATATCAGGAATCTGGAACACCATTGATTGTGTTGGCCGGTACAGAATATGGAACCGGATCTTCCAGAGACTGGGCCGCAAAAGGAACCTTTCTGCTGGGTGTCAAAGCAGTCGTAGCCGCGAGCTATGAGCGAATCCATCGTTCAAACCTGGTCGGAATGGGCGTTTTGCCGCTACAGTTCAAGGCCGGTCAAACCCATGAATCGTTAGGATTGACCGGAAAAGAAGTTTATTCAATTCTGGGGATCAGTGAAAAACTGCACCCCATGCAGGAATTGATTCTGAAAGCGGATGACCGGGAAATTCCGGTGTTGTGCCGTTTGGACACTCCGGTGGAAATTGAATACTACCGGAATGGCGGAATCCTGCATACCGTATTGAGAAATTTCATTCGGGAAGGCAAATAATTTCTACCTGTGCAGGTAGAAAAATATTTTGAGCCTGTTTGCTGGAAGATTGTTTTCCACATCCGGGTATGATCGTCGTAGGGTGAATATTGCGGAAGGATGAATAGACATGATGGAACAACGGAAAGAGCTATGGGATATCCTGGAGGACATTATACAAGCAGAAGATGTCACTCTGCTGAAAAAAGTTGTCAATGAATCGTCCTTGGTTGAAGTAGCGTTGGCGTTGTCCCGATTGTCTATTGGGTATCAGGTATGGACGCTTGTCCGGTTGACGCCCAAAGAGGGCGCAAAACTGGTCAGGGAGATGCCCCATGTTCAAGCCGTGGAACTGATCAGAACGATGCCACTGGAAAACACGGTCGCACTGTTGAAATGTTTGCGAAGTGATGTTCAGGCGGATCTGGTCAGTGAACTGGATCAGGATGAACTGGCTCGACTGCTGGATGGGATGGATGCTAAAGACGCAGATTCCATTCTGAAATTGATGGTTTATCCCCATGATACAGCCGGTGGTCTGATGATCACGGAATATCTCTCGTATCAGGATGATTTCATGGTGAGTCAGGTTCTGGATGATTTGAGAGACCGTGGAGAGCAGTATTCAGATTATGATGTTCAATATGCTTATGTGCTCAATCATAGTGGTCAACTGGTAGGGGTACTCCGGTTGAGGGACCTTCTGCTTTCCCGTAAGGATCAACGGATCTCCGCGCTCATGATTCCTGATCCGCTCAATGTGGATGTCCGGAAATCACTGGATAGTCTGCACCATTTTTTTCACGAACATCCCTTTTTCGGTGTTCCGGTCATCACAGAAAATCGTGTACTGGTGGGCGTAGTGAGACGACTGGCTGTCCGTGATGCCATGAGTCGGAGATCGCAAAGCGTATTCCTTAAAATCAGCGGTATCATCGGCGGTGAAGAATTACGAAGCATGCCGCTGGTAACCCGTTTTTCACGCAGACTTTCCTGGCTGAGTCTGAATATTGTACTGAATATCATTGCGGCCAGTGTGATTGCGTTTTATCAGGACACCCTCGAAAAAGCCATCACGCTGGCGGTATTTCTACCGATCATTTCTGACATGAGCGGTTGTTCAGGAAATCAGGCGGTGGCAGTCAGCATGCGTGAGATCACACTGGGGGTGATCCGTCCCCGTGAAATTGGCTGGGTACTGATGAAAGAATCCATGGTGGGCGTGATCAACGGGATTTTACTGGGACTATTGCTGGCTCTGGTCGCGGTGCTTTGGAAAGGAAACCCCTATCTTGGATTGGTCGTGGGTTCGGCTCTGGCGGCAAATACATTGCTGGCGGTGTCAGTGGGTGGTTCCATTCCACTGATCCTCAAATCCATGAATATTGATCCGGCACTGGCTTCCGGCCCGATGCTGACTACCATCACAGACATGTTTGGTTTTTTCTTTGTTCTAAGCCTGGCCAGTCTGTTGTTACCCCAGTTGACAACAGGTTAGAAAGAGAAACGCCATAACCCGGAAAAATCCCCTGCCTTTACTCTTGGGGCTTGTGCCTCTCTACGATTGTCTGGCAGATGAGGTTTCACGGATGAACAACTTTTCAGGAATTGCCTCATGAATCACAAAAAAATATGGTTGAGCCTGTTTGCCGGAATAGTGTTGGTCGCTCATGGATATGCCCAGCAAGTTTCAGAAAACTCAATCACGGCAGAACCATCCGTTACAGTCATAGAACCCTCCGTTGCAGAAAACACTCCGCCTGAATCTCTGCCACCCGCAAATTCTGATGAGGTTTCTCCTGAAAAATCGGCTCCGCCCAAAGCAAAAAATAGAATCCCCGGCGTATTGAAAGACACCAAACCCCAAATTGAGTGGTCCCTGACTTTTGGACGAGTTACCTGGTCCATCCTTTTTCTGGGAATGGCCTATTACGCCATCAAATACACCACACGTCTGCTGGAAGCCAGTGCTGAAAAATGGCCCAATGCGCGACTTGCCTTAAAACGTTGGGTTCCGGTCATCAGGGTGATGGGATGGATTTTTTGTATTTATCTGATCATTGCAGGAGTGTTGGCGCCTCCGATTGAAACCATTCTGACCATGACCGCTTCGGCAGGCATCGCCCTGGGTTTTGCCTCCCAGGATATTCTGAAAAATGTTTTTGGCGGGATCATGATTTTGATGGATCGTCCGTTTTTCTCCGGCGACAAGATTCAGGTCGGAAATCACTATGGGGAAGTGACTCAGATTGGTTTGAGAACGGTGAGGATTGTTACCGCTGATGATTCGGTGGTATCCATTCCGAATGGAGATATCGTCAATCAACCGGTTTCCAACTCCAACAGCGGAGAATCCAACTGTCAGGTGGTTGCGGAATTTTATCTTCCCCCCGATATTGATTTTACACGGGTCAAACGCATGGCCTATCGGGCCGCTGTGACATCCAGATACGCATATCTCAACAAACCGGTTTATATCGTCTTCAAAAATGAAATGTATGAGCGACGTTCCATGATTAAAATGAGACTCAAGGCGTATGTGCTGGATATTCGCTATGAAGTGGCGTTTGCCAGTGAAATGACAGAAATTGTCATGTTTGAATTGCGTCGGCAGAATCTTGTTTCCACTGAGCAACTTTCCCATTTACCCCAAATCGTAAGCAATGGAGAAACAGCATGACGTTTTCACAGGAATTTGAAGATCTCCTGCCGTTCATGTTCAAGGAAGCTGAAACCTTTCTGCGGCAAATCCGTGATGACTGGCAATCCACGCATCAGGCACGCCTTGAGGGATATCTGTCATTGCTGGAAGCGCAGGATACCGCATGGCAGGAAGCGTTAAGCAAGCAACAGGGAATCCTGCCGATATGGCAACAGACTGAGCCGTATTTTAATCAATTGGCCGACTGGATCAACGAACTCCGGTTTGTGGATCCATGCCAGACAATTCGGGATGACTGGTGGAATTCACTGATTCTCAGCATGAAGGATTTTCCTGAAGAAATTGTGTTTCAAATATCACCTGCGGACATCATGCCTGAAACCGGAGATTCCCTGATTATCCGTCAGTGGAAACGCTGGCAACGGGTTCAGCAGAGGATTCGGAACGTTAAATTTGCGGCCTTGAATCTGTTTCGGAAAAATAAACTCCCGGTTCCTTTCGCTTCCCGCAAATTTTCTGTCAAGAAATTTTTCAGATACTACTGGGGACTCCCGGTGGACGCATGGTATCGATCCAGTCTGGGAAAAATACTGTTTCTCTTGTCACAGCAAATGCGGCGGATACATCAACTGAATATTGAATTTCAGAACAGCGTGTTGATGCTGGAATCTGCTACACAATCATGGTCGGAGCATGAACTGGACGTGTCGATGTTTGCCTGGGCCGATCTGAAACCTGTGTATGCCGAATTGAAGGAAATGCCCCTGTTACTCCAGAAGGCGTTTGCGGAAGCCTGCGCCGATTTGAGCGCATGGAGTCTGGAGCAGAGTCCGGGGATTCTTCATCATTGGCATTATGCGGGAACCGGTGTTCTTCCAGCCAGAAAATACGACACCCGGAGCTTCACGAAAGATAAAAAAAATAACCGGAAAAAATGGGAAGAAACCCTGGCCCTGTGGGATAATCACTATCTGGGCATTAAACGTGATTGGACGCATGATCTCTCATTGTTCAGAACTCAGTTGAAATGTGGAATCCAGTATTTTGAAGCCTCGGCTGAGTTTGAACGGCAGATCCAGCAAGACCTGATTCCCGTATTTTCCAGAACCATCAGTGTTCTTGCTCAATCAGTCTCGCGTTTTGAGCATCTGGACGATGCCGGTGAATACGACCTGCGCAAAAAACTGATCAAGGAAAACAGAATCACGATGCGTGCTCTGCGTAAAAAAGAAATGCCGCTGATGCTCGATATCCTGGTTCAGTGTCAGCTTGAATCTATCCTGATCAATTATCAGAAACATGTGGAAGACTCTGTGAGCGGGTTGGCAGAAAAACACCTTGTGTTCCGGAAACGTGATGATTCAGGAATTCCCCCCAGATCAGAACTGGATGAAATACCGATTCAGGCCTTGTTTTTAAAAGAAATTCTGCCTCGTCTGGAAGATCAACTTAAACAAACGCAGACATTCCTCAGAGATAGCTGGGGGAACATGCTGTATGGCGTCTCAGAAATTGACCAGATGGTTGAGTTCAATCTGGAAACGGCGTTGGGATTGCTTGAGAAAGAACAGCTCAGTGAGGAAGCACATCAGGCCGCGATGGACGGCCTGGGACGGGTTGTGGCCAAAATTCAGCAATATGTGGATGAGTTCCAAAGCATTCAGGATCGGGCACAAAAAGATTTGCTGGAAACAACTGTGACCTGCATTGGGAAAATTCAGGAATTGGTGGATAATGAGAAACTGATTGCGTTGAAAGTCAAACTTGTTGGAGCCACTGCCCGTGGAAAATATTTTTGGGTGAAAAATGAAATCTGGATTCATGCCGGAAAAATGTCCCGGACGGGTTGGAAATGGATCACTCAGGCTTTTTCTGTAGCATCTCGCCAGTATATCCGCTTTCAAACCATTACCAACCTGGCACCGCCGAAAATCGACGCGAAAAAAAATCTGCTGGAATTTTTGATCAGTTTTCAGCGGAAGATGGATGAACTCCCTTACATTTACAAACGCATGTTTGCCATTGAACCCTTGACCGATGACCGGTTTTTTATGGCAAGAAACGAAGAACTTCAGTCCTTGCGTGAGGATTGTGAATTCTGGAACTCAGGTGTGTTTGTCATGACGGCTCTTGTTGGAGAATCCGGTAGCGGACGGACCACCCTGCTCAATATCGCTGAAAAAAAAGTGTTTGGAGACATGTCTGTGCAACGCCTCATGTTTCCTGTCACCATTTCTTCAGAACAGGAACTTGTGATGCGGTTTCGTGTGAATTTTCCAGAAATTGATCCTGCTTCGGGGATGGCCGGTATCCATCAGTTTCTGGAAAAACTTGAAAAACCGATGGTGCTGGTGGTGGAAAAATTCAACAATCTTTTCTTGAGAACGGTCGAAGGACTGGACCTGCTGGAAAATTTTTTACTGCTGATGTCCCAAACCCATCGCAAGGTGCTGTGGATTGTGACCTCCACCCTCTACACCTGGAGTTTTCTGGACAAAACACTGAGAATTTCAAACCATTTTTCAAGGGTGATTTCATTGGTGGCATTGAGCCGGAAAGATATGGAAAATGTAATTCTGAAGCGTCACCGAATGACAGGGTATCAACTGAAATTTCAGATTCCGGAATGGATGAATGAGCAACGGAATTTAAGTAAACTCAAAACCGACCGTCAACAGCAGGACTATTTGTTGGATTATTTCTTCGAGCGTCTTACCGAAATGGCGGCAGGCAATATTGCGATTGCGATCCGGTTTTGGCTCAGAGCCATTCAGAAAATAGAAGAACACACCCTGATTCTGTCACCCGTGGTGGAATTTGACGATTCCTTCATTTCTCAACTCAGCCCCAACGAAATTTTCACGCTGGGAGGTATGATCCAGCATGAAGGTTTGAATACGGACAATCACGCACGAGTATTCCGACTTCTCCCTCACCAGAGTGAGTTATTGATGAATCAGCTTTCACACAAGGGCCTGATTGTGGAAAAGGAAGGTGAATTCAACGTTCATCCTTTCCTGTACCGTCCTGTCATTCGAGTGCTGAAACGGCAGAATATCCTGCATTGACAAAAGTCATCACAATGCTGAAGAGGCTAAAGCCTGTTGCAACAATCTGGTTAGTAGAACATGAGGACCTTCCATCTTCAATTGCTCTGCTATTCTCAGCGGGTGCCAAAGGCGGAAACCAGGCCAGATTTGCCGGTTTTGTGTGGTCAGTGAGACATTCAAACTGGGGCATCGAATAGTATGTGAACACAAGTTGCTTTTTGAACGAGCCGTCTCCTGTGTTCGTCAATTCAATTCCTGACAGAGATACTGAAAAAACAAACGATTATCCATTTCCAGGTATTCAAACTTTCCACCCATCCGGGAAAAAGATTTACAGAATCTTAAATAATAAGCCGGATGATTTTTAGGGGGCTCTCCCTGATGCCAGTCCCAGGAACCGGGTTGAATATCAATCACAAAAATATGATAGTTTTCCAAAAAACGGTGTTCCTGGAGAGCCAGATTTCTGGACATGGAAATGGCTTTTTCAAAAATCATGGGTGCCATCACAGCAGAACCTACTGACAGGAATACTCCGCCTTCCAGCTTGCTGACCGAATCCGCAAAGCTCAGAAAATCCTGAACGGCTCCTTCACCAATTGCGCAACCGCTGTTCCATGGATGTGTGTAGATGATATCCGCGCCAATCCCGGGGCAAACGCTGAATGGAATATTCAATTCATAAGCTTTGTGTTGTATGCTGAACTGTTTCCAGGGATGCGGAATGGCAATGGATCCACTTGCTGTGGGAAATGTCTGGAGCCAATGCAGTAAGTTGCTTTTTCTGGCAAGCAGGTTTGATGCGGAGGGCGATTCAAGCAATTGTATGATCTCTGTCCTGAGTTCCTGCATGTCCGGGATTAACAGGCGATCTTCGGCAATCATTTTTCCAACAGAGGCTCCATAACCTAGTCCCTGGGCGGTTCCAAGGGTGACTGCCAGATTAAGGAATCCGCCTGTTTCCTGCCAGATGCCAAATTGACCTTGCTGGATATAATGTTTGACATCTTCTTCGGTTTTTCCTTGAAAAGCCATTTCCCAGTCATGAATACTCCCGGCGCCATTGGTCGCAAGATGTTGGATATGGCCTTGCTCCATCAACTGAATGGCCAGTGGTGCCAATCCATTTTTGAATAGGTGTGCACCATAGGCGAGCATGACCGGAGCCTTGTTCTTTCTTGCCTCGCGAATGGCTGCAACGACCCGTTCCAAAGATTTTAAGGATTCTTTGGGAATTTGGTTAGGCGGAATGGGAGAAGGCGACAGCATGCAGGATGTGTCTGATTTGGATTGCCGAGCATGCAGAGGTTTGATAGAAAGTCTGGTTCTGTCAAAAAGTGGTTGCATAAGATTCTCTTGTTTATTGTTGGTTTGTGTGAAAATTGGGTTTTTATGGGCGCTGATATTTTTTGTGCCTTGAAACCTTCCTGAAAAATGAGGCAATCTTGCCCGAATTTTTTTGAAGAACGAAATAAACCCATGAATCTGACCGATTCATAACGATTATCTATAGTTCAAATGGATCTAAAAAATCCATAAATCTGTTGTTCGGGTTAACTTTATTAAAATGGCAAAGGCTATGAAGCAATACAATCCTGTGGAAATTGAACAGAAATGGCAAAAACATTGGGAAGAGCATCAGACATTTTCACCAAAAATGGAAGCTGATGCCAGAAAATTTTATATGCTGACCATGTTTCCCTACCCTTCCGGTGATCTGCACATTGGACACTGGTATGCCATGTCCCCCTCTGATGCTGTTGCCCGTTTTAAAAAAATGCAGGGTCATGATGTATTTTTCCCCATAGGTTTTGATTCCTTCGGGTTGCCTGCTGAAAATGCCGCCATTAAACACAATATTCATCCCAAGGAATGGACATACAAGAATATTGAAAGGATGCGTAAGCAGTTGAAAACCATGGGGGCCATGTTTGCATGGGATCATGAGGTGATTACCTGCGAGCCTGATTATTATAAATGGAGCCAATGGCTGTTTCTTAAACTGTATGAAATGGGGTTGGCTTATAAGGAATTTGCTCCGGTCGATTTTTGTACAAAATGCAACACCACCCTTGCTCGGGAGCAGGTGGTTGGAGACGATAGAATCTGTGAACGATGCGACACTCCGGTAATCAAGAAAGAACTCAATCAGTGGAAACTCCGGATCACCAAATATGCGGAAGAACTGCTTGATTTTAATGGTCTTGATTGGCCTGAACGGGTGAAAAGCATGCAGACCAACTGGATTGGTAAAAGTGAAGGCGTGGAATTTTCACTGAAAATAGCAGGGCCGGAGGGATTGGAATTTCGCGTATTTACCACACGCCCGGATACTGTTTTTGGGGTGAGTTTCTGTGTTTTGGCACCTGAACATCCATTGATTGATCAGATCACTATTCCTGAACAGTTGGAACAGGTGCGAACTTACCAACAGAAAAGCTTGTTGAAATCAGAGATTGAACGGACGTCTGAATCACGGGAAAAAGATGGTGTGTTTACGGGAGCTTATGCGATCAATCCCATGAATCAGCAGCAAGTTCCCATCTGGATTGCAGATTATGTCCTGGCGTCTTATGGAACAGGAGCCATCATGGCTGTTCCTGCCCATGATGAACGGGATTTCCTGTTTGCCCAGAAATATCACCTGCGGACACCGGTCGTGATTATTTCTGATTCAGATATCACTCACATTCCTGATTCCCAGAATCTTTTGCAGGCAATGGTCCAGAAAGAAAAAACAATCATGGTGAACAGTGCCGGATTTGATGGACTCAAATGGCCGGAAAGTTTTGAAAAAGTGGCCAATCATATGGAATCAACAGGGATTGGTGAACGAAAAATCAATTACCGGCTTCATGACTGGTTGATTAGCAGGCAAAGGATGTGGGGAACTCCGATTCCCATTATTCATTGCGATAAATGTGGAGATGTTCCTGTCCCTTATGAAAAGCTGCCGGTCATTCTGCCTGACGATGCCGAATTCAAGCCAACTGGAGAGAGTCCTCTCAAGTATCATTATGGATTCAGGCACACAACATGTCCCCAATGCTCAGGGCCTGCTGAAAGAGAAACGGATACCATGGATACATTTATATGCTCTTCCTGGTATCAGTATGCCTATTTATCTCCCTATTGGAAAAAAGGAGAGTCGTTATCCCGGAATGACACGCCCTGGAATCACAGGCTGTTAAAACAGTGGATGCCTGTGGATCAATATACAGGGGGTGTGGAGCATGCGACCATGCACTTGCTGTATTTCAGGTTTTTTACCAAGGCAATGGCCGATATGGGGATTTTGCCGTTTCGAGAACCTGCGGTTAAGCTATTCAATCAGGGAATGATTCTTGGCGAAGATCATGAGAAAATGTCAAAAAGTCGAGGCAATGTGGTCAATCCCGATGATCTGGTCAAATCCTATGGAACAGACGCTGTGCGTGCCTATTTAATGTTTCTGGGGCCATGGGATGCAGGGGCTCCCTGGAATCCACAGGGAATTGAAGGTGTTGCCCGATTTCTGAAAAGTGTCTGGAGTTTGTGTGAAGTGAGGGCACAAACGAAAACAAGTGAAGGCCATGAAAAAGCAATACAGATCAGGCGTACACTTCATCAAACTATCAAAAAAGTGACGCAGGAGTATGAGCAGTTTAAGTTCAATACTGGCGTTGCCGCATTGATGTCCATGCGAAACGCTTTGAAATCATTGGCGGATGAGTGTAGCGGTCTAGACATATTTCAAGAAGCTCTGGATACATTGTTATTAATGCTGGTACCAATCGCACCACATCTCACGGAAGAACTATGGAGTTTGCGATATCCCGGGCATGGAAGTATTCAAAACCAGGCATGGCCAGTTTATCTCGAGGAATTTGTCCAAGAAGAAATGATCACCCTGGTGATTCAGGTCAATGGCAAAGTTCGGGATAAACTCGAAGTACCTGTGCATCTCACTAACAAAGAAATTGAGGAAACTTCATTGGCATCTTCAAAAATACAGTCGTTACTGGACGGAAAATCATTAATTAAAACAATTGTTGTTCAAAATAAATTAATAAATTTTGTAGTACGATGAATTTTTCTCTGGACTCTTTATGGAGGTTCAATTACTTCCTTTCGTTTCATTGCAACGTGTGAATTGAAACGAGCTAATTTCATTTGTAAAATATTAAAAATTCATGTTGAATTTGTTAAAATATTTTGATAGAACCCTCGGATTCATTAAATAGACACACCATAACTATTACGCTTTCAAAAGTTACCCCTTCATATTCTCCTCGTAGTTCCCATTCTGGGTTTGAGGTTGGGAAGCGTAGAAAAAGTCTTCATATTATATAACAAAAACATCAGGAATGATTTATGCCAACACTGAATCAATTGGTGCGCAAAGGGCGTCTGAACAAAGTGGACAAGAAAAAGACTCCTGCGTTACAAGAATGTCCTCAGCGTCGAGGAGTTTGCGTTCGTGTTTATACTTCAACACCAAAAAAACCGAATTCAGCGTTGCGCAAGGTCGCAAGAGTCCGCTTGAGTAACGGGATTGAAGTGACAAGTTATATCCCTGGAATTGGGCATAACTTGCAGGAGCACTCAGTCGTGCTGATTCGCGGAGGTCGTGTGAAAGATCTTCCTGGTGTTAGGTATCATATTGTTCGTGGGAGCCTGGATACAACAGGTGTTAAGAATCGTAAACAGGGTCGCTCCAAATATGGTGCGAAACGTACATAAGGTGAGTAAAGGTTATGTCTAGACGACGTGCTGCGGAAAAAAGAGAAATTCTTCCAGATCCCAAGTTTAATGATTATGTTGTTAGCAAGTTTGTTAACACGTTGATGATTAGCGGGAAAAAGGGTGTTGCTGAAAAGATTTTGTATGGTGCTCTGGATATCATTTCAAAAAAAGAAACGGAAACTCCGGCACTTGACGTGTTTAAACATGCAATTGAAAATGTTCGACCGATTTTGGAAGTTAAGTCCAGGCGGGTTGGGGGGTCGACTTATCAGGTCCCGGTTGAAGTTCGCTCTGTAAGGAGTCAGTCGTTGGCAATGCGCTGGATTATAAATTATGCCGTTGCCAGAAATGGAAAGTCAATGCAGAGTAAGTTGGCTGAGGAGCTTCTTGATGCCTTCCGTGGAAAAGGCGCATCTGTTAAGAAACGTGAAGATGTTCATAAAATGGCGGACGCGAATAAAGCGTTTGCTCACTATCGCTGGTAATAAAACAGGCATTTGTGGGTCATCTTGAGCACCTTCGTAATATTGGGATTATGGCCCATATTGATGCGGGGAAGACAACAACAACGGAAAGGATTCTGTTCTATACGGGGCGAATTCATAGGATCGGAGAAGTTCATGATGGTGCCGCTACTATGGATTGGATGGAGCAGGAACAACAGCGTGGAATAACAATTACTTCTGCTGCGACAACCTGCAAGTGGGAGGTTGATAAAACTTTATATCAACTTAACATAATTGATACTCCCGGACATGTTGATTTTACCGTCGAAGTTGAACGATCACTGAGAGTGCTTGATGGTGCGGTGGTTGTTTTTTGCGGTGTTGGCGGTGTTCAACCACAGACTGAAACCGTTTGGTGGCAGTCAGAAAAATACAAGGTGCCAAAAATCGCCTTTGTAAATAAAATGGATCGAATTGGAGCCGATTTTTTCAGGGTGATTAAGATGATGGAATCACGACTGAATACAAGACCGGTGGCTCTTGAAGTACCAATTGGATCTGAAAGTGATTTTAAAGGTGTCGTTGATCTTATCAGAATGGTGGCCTTGTATTATCATGAGGAAGATCAAGGATCACATGTCGATGTACAAGCGATACCAGCGGATTTGCAGGATCTGGTTGGGAAATACCGGGAAAAACTGCTGGATGTGGTTTCAGAATTTGATGACGTGATCCTAGAAAAACTTCTTGAAGGCCAGGAGGTTCATGCTGAAGAAATTAATCAGGTGTTGAGGAAAGCTACTGTTGAAAATAAGATTGTTCCTGTGCTTTGTGGGGCAGCTTTTAAGAATAAAGGGATTCAGCAGTTGTTGGATGGTGTTGTGAAATATCTTCCATCTCCAATCGACATTCCTGATGTTAAAGGGATAAATCCTCATAATGAAAAAGAAGAGTTTCGTAAGGCCAGTGATGATGAGGGACTTTGTGCAATAGCCTTCAAATTGGCAACAGATCCTTACGCAGGGCAACTGACATTCATTCGTGTTTATTCAGGTGTTATCAAGTCGGGGATGGGTATTTACAATCCTCTGAAAAAAAGAATGGAACGCGTGAACGCCTTGGTGAAAATGCATGCAAATAAGCGAGAGGAAATTCAATCATTGCATGCTGGTGATATCGGTGCAGTAATCGGGATGTCATCTACAACAACAGGTGACACCCTGTGTGAAAAATCAAATCCTATAGTGCTTGAACTGACAAAGTTCCCAAATCCTGTAATAAATATAGCAATAGAACCAAAAACTAAACAGGATCAGGAAAAATTAAATCAGGCATTAGAACGGTTAGTGAGGGAAGACCCAACCTTACAATCAAAAGTGGATGAGGAAACAGGACAAATTTTACTGTCCGGAATGGGTGAGCTTCATCTGGAAATAATTACCGACAGATTGCAGAAAGAATTCAAAGTATCTTGCAACGCAGGTAAACCTAGGGTTTCGTATCGTGAAACAATCGGTAAGGCTGTATCGGTTGAAAAAAATTACGCAAAGGTCTTGGGTGGAAAAGAGCAAAAAGCAGAGTTGACCTTGAAAATATCGCCACTGTCACCAGGCAGCGGGGTTGTTTTTGAAAATAGGGTGAAAACAGAACAAATTCCAAGCTCATTTGTTAAAGCGACTGAGCAGGGGGTTAGGGAATGTGTAGAAAGTGGAGTGATTGCAGGTTTTCCAGTCATAGATATTAAAGTCGAATTGACAAGTGGAAAATATAACCCTGAGGAATCCACTGAAATGGTTTTTAAAATCGCAAGCTCTCTGGCGTTACAGGAAGCGATGCGAAATGCTGAACCGGTTATACTAGAGCCGGTGATGGAGATCGAAGTCGTCGTGCCTGTAAATTTTACAGGCGAGGTGATTGGCGACTTGAACGCTCGTCATGGGCGGGTTCGAAATATGGAAGAGCGCTCAGAAATGCAGGTGGTGACTGCTGAAGCACCCTTGTCTGAGATGTTTGGATATTCGACACAATTACGTTCAATGACGCAAGGACGTGCTGTATATACCATGCAGTTTAGTCACTATGAGCCGGTTGCTAAGAGTGTGTTGGAAAAGATTACCGGTACTTTTGTTTAATCAATAGCAAATTTTGAGGAGAAATAATGGCAAGAGAATCATTTAACAGAAACAAACCTCATGTGAACATCGGTACAATTGGGCACGTTGATCATGGTAAGACAACATTGAGTGCCGCGATTACAAAAGTACTATCACTCAAAGGCTTGGCCCAGTTGCGTGGATATGGAGATATTGATTCTGCTCCTGAAGAAAAAGCACGAGGGATTACGATTGCGACAGCTCATTTGGAGTATGAAACGGTGAAGAGGCATTATGCTCACGTTGATTGCCCTGGACATGCTGACTATGTGAAAAATATGATCACAGGTGCTGCTCAGATGGATGGTGCCATCGTGGTTGTTTCAGCAGCGGATGGACCAATGCCACAAACAAGAGAGCATATTCTTCTTGCACGCCAGGTGAATGTCCCTTACATCGTGGTTTTTATGAACAAGGTTGATCAGGTTGATGATCCTGAATTGTTAGAGTTGGTTGAATTGGAAGTCAGAGAATTGCTGAGTTCATATGGGTTTCCTGGAGATGATATTCCAATTGTAAAGGGTTCCGCATTGAAGGCCAGTGAGTGTACATCAACAGATCCTGCCCATGAAGATTACAAGGCAATCTATGAATTGATGGATGAGGTTGATCGATATGTGCCAGAACCTGAGCGTATTCTTGATAAACCTTTCTTGATGTCTGCGGAAGATGTTTTTACTATTTCCGGTCGAGGCACAGTAGTGACAGGCCGTGTTGAACGTGGAATAGTCAAGGTTGGTGCGGAAGTCGAAATTATAGGGATTCGCCCAACTCAAAAAACAATCGTCACAGGGATTGAAATGTTCCGCAAAACCTTGGATGAGGGTCGAGCTGGAGATAACCTCGGCTTATTACTGCGGGGTGTCAAACGTGAAGATATTGAACGTGGTCAGGTAATTTGTGCGCCTGGAACCATCACTCCTCATACACATTTCAAAGCACAAATCTATGTGTTGACCAAAGAAGAAGGTGGACGACATACTCCATTTTTTACAAAATATCGTCCACAGTTTTATTTTAGAACTACCGACGTGACAGGGACGATTAATTTACCTGATGATGTAGAGATGGTAATGCCAGGAGATAACGTCAGTATCAATGTTGAACTCATAACACCGATTGCAATGGAAAAAGAAGTCCGTTTTGCGATTCGAGAAGGTGGACGTACTATTGGTTCTGGGGTTGTTACAGAAATTACTAAGTAATCATCTCTGAGATAAAACATGGAACAAAAAATAAAAGTTCGTTTCAAAGCATATGATGATAAGTTGCTTGATCAAACAGTCAGTGAAATCGTTCATACCGTTAAACGGACTGGCGCACGGGTTGTAGGACCAATTCCTCTACCAACGCGAATCAACAAGTACACCGTTTTACGATCACCTCATGTGGATAAAAAATCACGTGAGCAGTTTGAAATGAGAACACATAAACGTTTGCTGTATATTATGGAAACAACACCTCAGACTATGGATGCCTTAATGCGGCTCGATATATCGGCAGGTGTTGATATCGCAATCAAGCAGGCATAAGTCTACCAACAGGAGCAGAATGGCTAAGTTGCAGGTGCTGCATTTAGATAGCAAAGCCGCAGGTGAATTGGAATTGAGTGATCAATTTTTAGGGACAGAGTATCATCCCTATATTGTCAAAGATGCCGTTGTTCAATATAGAGCAGGACTACGTCAAGGAACTCATTCCACAAAAACCCGGAAAGAAGTTAATGGGACAACTCGAAAGCCTTGGAAACAAAAAGGAACTGGACGAGCTCGAGTGGGAACGACCAAATCGCCATTATGGCGACATGGAGGCATAGTTTTTGGCCCACACCCAAGAGATTATTCTATCCAGATCAATAAAAAAGTTAAAAGAAAAGCGCTACGATCAGCCTTGGCTGAAAAAATTAGACTTCAACAGATTGTTATTGTTGAAAGTATGGATTTGGAAACGCATAAGACAAAATCTTTTAGCGAAAAATTGAAACAGCTTGGATGTGCATCAGCATTAATTGTTGTGGATAACATCTCGCCAAATCTGGAATTGGCATCTAGAAATATGCCGGATGTTCATGTGATTTCTCAACGAAGCCTTGGAATCTATGAAGTACTTCGATTTGAGAAAGTAGTTTTTGAAAAAAGCGCATTAGCCGCAGTTGAACAGAGGTTGCTGTCATGAGTGTTTATAATGTTCTAAGAAAGCCTCACTTGACTGAAAAAACGACAATTCAGTATGAGGATACAAACCAGGCTGTTTTTGTTGTTGATAAACTTGCTAATAAGCAACAAATCAAAGAAAGTGTCGAGAAAGCCTTCAATGTGACTGTTCTTAAAGTCAGAACTATCAATGTGATGGGTAAAAAAAAGAGACTCGGACGGCATGCAGGGCGGCAGTCAGATTGGAAAAAAGCGTTAGTCACATTAAAAGAAAACGATAGCATCGAATATTTTGGTGGTGCTTGATTTAGGACGTTAGGGAATCTATGTCGATTCAAAAGTTTAAGCCTACATCCCCAGGCCGACGAAGTATGAGCGGTTTTGGGTTTGAAGAGATTACAACATCAGAACCCGAAAAAAGTTTATTAGCACCACTAAAAAGAAAAGGTGGTCGAAATAATCAGGGGCGAATCTCCGTACGTCATCAGGGTGGTGGGCATAAAAAACACTACCGGATCATCGATTTCAAACGGAATAAATTCAATATTGAAGCTAAAGTAGTTTCAATTGAGTATGATCCTAATCGTAACGCACGAATTTCCTTGTTGCATTATGTTGATGGGGAGAAAAGATATATTCTGACTCCTGAAGGACTCAATGTTGGCGATACAGTAGTTTCAGGAGAAAGTGTGGATATTCGGGTTGGTAATGCTCTACCACTAAAAGCAATACCAATTGGAACCATTCTGCATTGTATTGAACTAAAACCTCTTAAAGGTGGGCAAATAGCGAGAAGTGCTGGAGCCTCTGTTCAATTGATGGGGAAGGACGGGAGTTATGCACAAATAAAACTTCGATCAGGTCAAATTCGATTAGTTCGGTTAGAATGTATGGCTACAATTGGAGCTGTCGGCAACTCAGAACATATGAATATGGCAGTAGGGAAAGCAGGTCGTAAGCGCTGGATGGGTGTTCGGCCTACTGTGAGAGGGGTTGTTATGAATCCTGTTGACCATCCTCATGGGGGTGGTGAAGGTAAAACATCAGGGGGACGTCATCCTGTTTCTCCTTGGGGGATGCCTACTAAAGGGTATAAAACTCGTAATAACAAAGCAACTGATAAATACATTGTACGATAGGAGGTGTTGTGCCCCGTTCAGTTAAAAAAGGACCTTTTGTTGATGATCACTTAATTAAAAAAGCGGTTACAGCAAAAGATGCACAGGATCGTAAGTTAATAAAAACATGGTCAAGACGATCTGTTATTTTGCCTGAATTTGTAGGTTTGAACTTTGCGATCCATAATGGAAACAAATTCATACCTGTTTTTATTACAGAAGAGATGGTTGGTTATAAATTAGGTGAATTCTCACCCACACGAACTTATCGTGGCCACGCCAATAAAACTGATAAACGAACAAAGAAGTGAGAAGTTTATGGAAGCGAGGGCAACTTTAAAAAATATTGGGATTTCTCCCCGAAAAGTTCGTATGGTGTTAGATCTGATTCGTGGAAAAGATGTGAATACCGCATTTGCATATTTGAATGCAACACATAGGGGGGCAGTTCCAATTGTCAGAGAACTGCTGAAGTCTGCGGTGGCAAATGCCGATAATCTCTATCCTGGAACAGATGTTGATTCACTAAAAATAGTGACTGCATATGCTGATGCCGGTGCAACATTAAAACGATTCCAGCCTAGAGCTATGGGCCGGGGAATGCGAATCTTAAAAAGAACCAGTCATGTTACATTGGTGGTTGGTAATTAATTGTCATTATTTCATCTGAACATACAATCAGAGGTTTTTGTGGGACAAAAAGTTAACCCAATTGGTTTAAGGCTAGGTATTACACGTACTTGGAATTCCAAGTGGTTTGCGGATAAATTATATGGAGAACAGCTTCAGGAAGATCTTAGCATCCAGAAATTTATCAAGGCAAGGCTCAAGCATGCTGCTATTTCCAAAATTGAGATTGAGCGAACATCGAAAAAAATTAAAATCAATATTTTTTCTGCACGTCCAGGAATTATCATTGGTCGCAAGGGTGATGAAGTTGAACGACTGAAAAAATCAGTGGGTGGTCTGACAAAGCAGGACATTGTAGTCAATATTAAGGAAGTCAAACGTGCTGAAATTGATGCTCAACTGATTGCAGAAAATATTGCCAGCCAACTGGAACGTCGAGTTGCTTTTCGTAGAGCTATTAAACGATCAATGACTTCAGCGATGAGAATGAATATTGATGGTTGTAAAATCATGGTAGCAGGACGCTTGAATGGCGCAGAAATGGCTCGGACGGAATGGACAAGGGAAGGTCGGGTTCGATTGCATACATTAAGAGAAGACATTGATTATGGATTTGCCGAAGCACTTACAACTTATGGATTAATAGGTGTTAAAGTGTGGGTAGCAAAAGGAGAAAACTTTGACTCCTCAAAAAATAGACGTTCCCGTAAGAAGGAGGGATAAGCCATGTTGTTGCCACAAAGAACAAAATTCAGAAAACAACAAAAAGGACGACTAACTCGAAACAGTACTCGTGGAAATTTGGTGTCATTTGGAAGTATAGGTCTCCAGGCCGTTGATAGGGGATATATCAGTTCTAGACAAATCGAAGCAGGGCGTCGAGTGATTACCAGAGCATTACGTCGTGGTGGGAAAATCTGGATTAGAATTTTTCCAGATAAACCAATAACATTACGCCCTGCCGAAACACGAATGGGTAAAGGGAAAGGATCCGTTGACCATTGGGCGGCTGTCATATTGCCTGGTCGAGTTATCTATGAAGTGGATGGTGTTGAAGAAAAAGTGGCGGAAGATGCATTAAAACTCGCCGGGTATAAATTACCACTCAAAACCCAGATTATTAAACGGGGAGCCGTGTTATGAAAGCAATTAAATCTAGTGAATTGAGACTGCTCTCCATTGATGAATTGCAGGAGAAGTTGCAATTGGCACAGGAAGAACAATTACGGCGAAGATGTAATAAAGCAATTGAACAATTAGAGGATGTGAGCTTGATTCGTTTTGGCAGACGGGAAATTGCTCGGATCTTTACAATTATTCAGGAAAAACGTCTTCAGCAAAAATCAGCTTAATTAATACATGCCTTTTCTTATTCTTAAATCAATAGAGTCGCATGGAACAAAACAGAAAAGTTAAAAAAGTAAAACAAGGAATCGTTGTCAGTAATAAAATGGAACGATCTATTGTGGTACGGGTTGAAACAACAAAAAAACATCCTCTTTACAATAGAACTATGCTTCGTTCTGAAAAATACATGGCTCATGATGAAGAAAATGTTTGTAAAGAAGGCGATGTCGTAAGGATTATCGAGTGCAAGCCTATCAGTAGCAAGAAACGATGGCGTTTGCTGGATGTAGTTAAAGCGTCTTGATGAAAAGAGGAGAAAAACAATGATCCAGGTACAGACATCTCTTGAAGTTGCAGACAACTCAGGAGCAAAGCGATTGATGTGTATAAAAGTTCTTGGCGGTTCCAAACGTCGCTATGCCAGTATTGGCGATATTGTCGTCGCATCTGTCAAAGAAGCCGCACCAGATTCAAAGGTGAAGTCAGGAACAGTTGTTAAAGCCGTAATCGTTAGGACTCGTAAGGAAATTCGACGTAAAGATGGTTCTTATATAAAATTTGACAAGGACGCAGCGGTTATTGTTGACAATAAACAGGAACCTGTAGGAACGCGTATTTTTGGCCCAGTAGCTCGGGAATTGAGAGCTAAAAAATTTATGAAAATACTATCTCTTGCCCCAGAAGTGCTTTAACACTAGACCAACTGAATCACCATGAAAAAATTAATATCAAAAAAGAAACGTAACAAACGAACTTCTCCAACAATCCATGTCGGCGATAAGGTGCAGGTTATTGCGGGAAAAAATAAGGGTGCTGTAGGAAAAGTTCTAGCCGTTAACTGGAAAAATGAAAAACTTGTTGTGGAAAAAGTGAACATGGTAACACGTCACGTGAAGCCGAATGCTCAAAATCAACAAGGTGGATTGCTGAAATCAGAGGCGCCAATTCATTATTCTAATGTTATGCTTTACAATCCGAAACTGGAACGAGGCGTTCGTGTTCGAATTCAATTAACAGAATCTGGACAAAAAAATCGGGTTTGTGTGAAAACTTCTAGTGTGATTGAGTAAACATGGCAAATACAAATGCTTTATATCAGACATACAAAAAAGAAATTGTACCAAGTCTGATGTCAGAATTTTCATGTAAAAATATACATCAGGTTGCAAATATTCAAAAAATAACTTTGAATATGGGACTTGGCGAAGCTGTGCAAAATCCAAAAATAATTGAATCTGCCGTAGAACAATTGGCTTTGATTTCAGGACAAAAACCTGTTGTTACAAGATCAAAAAAATCTATAGCAGGTTTTAAACTTCGAGAAAATGTACCTATTGGATGCATGGTCACTTTAAGAGGCCAACGGATGTGGGATTTTCTGGAACGATTGGTAGGAATTGCACTCCCCAGAATCAGAGACTTTAGAGGGGTTTCTCCAAAGGCATTTGATGGCGATGGAAATTATACTATGGGAATTAAAGAGCAATTAGTTTTTCCAGAAATAGACTTTGATAAAATTGACAAGGTGCGAGGTCTTAATATCACAATTGTGACTACGACACCTTCAAATGATCAAGCAAAAGCATTGCTAACAGGCTTAGGATTCCCTTTCCGTAAATAGAGGCAAATATGGCAAAAAAATCACTGATTGCAAAAGCTAATCGAAAACAGAAATTTAAGGTACGTGAATACAACCGCTGTAATTTGTGTGGTCGTCCTCATGCATACATTAGAAAATTTGAAATGTGTCGTATTTGTTTTAGGAAAAATGCTGGGTTTGGTTTGTTGCCTGGTGTAACAAAGTCAAGTTGGTAAAAGATTTTAGGAGAGCGTTTATGCCAGTTTCAGATCCAATTGCGGATTTATGTACACGAATAAGAAATGCTACAATGCGTCAACATAAGACCGTGGAAGCTCCTTATTCACAAATCAAAGCAAATATCTTGCGGGTATTGAAGGATGAAGGTTTTATTGAAGATTGGAAAAAAGAGGAAACAGAAAGTTTTCCAATACTGAAGATCACCTTAAAATATGATAAGTCTCAAAACAGTGTTATTCGAAAAATAAACAGAGTGAGTAAGCCTGGATTGAGAATTTATTCAGGTGTTGATGATTTGAAAACTATTCTAAACGGCCAGGGGATATCAGTCATTACTACTTCACACGGTATTTTTTCAGATCGAGAATGTCGCAAAAATAATGTGGGTGGTGAAGTGATATGCCAGGTTTGGTAATCCGCCTATTCCAGGATAATTTTATTGGAGTTAATCGATGTCTAGGATTGGTAAGCGTCCTGTAATAATTTCAAAAGGTATCAAGGTTACTTTTGAAAATAAAAAATTAGCAGTTTCGGGGCCAAAAGGGCAGTTGGAATTTGTAGTTCCTGAAAAAGTAGATATTGAAATTTCAGAAGGATCATTACAAGTCATCGCGGATTATCATAATGATGTCCAGGCAAAGACTATGATGGGAACTACTCAGGCCACAATTACTAATATGGTGATTGGTGTGAGTAAAGGTTTCACAAAACAACTAAACCTGGTAGGCGTTGGATACCGTGCGGCTTTGTCAGGCAATGTGCTGGAATTAAGCTTAGGTTTTTCACATCCTGTAAAATTTGAATTACCAACAGGAATCAAGGCTGTCGTTCCTGCGAATACTCAAATCCGGTTAGAAAGTTGTGACAAGCAGTTGTTAGGTCAAGTTGCGGCAAATATTAGAAAATTCCGCCCACCTGAACCATATAAAGGTAAAGGTATCATATTTGATGGTGAGAAAATTCGTAGAAAAGTAGGTAAAACAGGTAAGAAATAATTTTAGGTAGGGATTATGCCAAAAACATCTCAGAGTATGTTAGCCAGAAAACATCGTCATAAACGGATACGTAAAAAAATTACGGGGTCGTCAATCTGCCCAAGATTGTCCGTATTTCGTTCAGCAAAACATGTTTATGTACAGGCAATTGATGATGAAAAAGGGCAAACGTTAGCATGTTCATCAACAATTTCCCTTAAAAGTGCTTTGCAGGGATACAGTGGCAATCTTGATGCTGCTGTTCAAGTGGGTAAAGACATAGCTCAAAAACTGTTGACGCAATCCATAGATCGAGTGGTATTTGACCGTGGTGGATTTTTGTATCATGGCCGTGTAAAAGCATTGGCTGAAGCAGCCAGAGAAAATGGTTTACAGTTTTAGTTAATCATCTTTTATTTTAAGAGGACCTTTGACAGAAAAAAACTCAGAGAAGAGCGAACTCATTGAAAAAATAATACGTGTAAGTCGAGTTGCCAAAGTCGTAAAAGGTGGTAGACGTTTTAGTTTCAGTGCGTTGGTTGTGGTCGGTGACGGAAATGGTAAAGCAGGTTTTGGCGTTGGTAAAGCTAATGAAGTGACGGAAGCAATTCGTAAAGGCGTTAGTCAAGCGACACGATCCATGAAAACAATTGTATTTGAAGAAAATACAATTCCACATGAAATTAAAGGTCATTTCGGATCCGGATTGGTTTTGCTTAAACCTGCCCCCAAAGGTCATGGAATTATTGCGGCCGGTGCGGTTCGCGCTGTGATGGAAGCGTCAGGTATTGCCGATATATCTGCAAAGTCTTTGGGTTCCCGTAATCCTCATAATATGGTCAGAGCAACTTTTGACGGATTAGCTCAATTGCGAACTTTTGAAGAAGTTGCCAGATTAAGAGGCAAATCAGTTGAATACCTAAAATCTCATAAGTAGGCATATGGCACAGAAAATCAAAATAAAATTAGTAAAAAGTAGCAACCATTCTCAAAAAAACCAAAAATTAACATTGCTGGGTTTGGGACTTAAGAAAATAAATCAGGAACGAATATTGGAAAACTCTCCAAGTGTTCGTGGGATGTTGAGCAAAGTTCAACATTTGTTGGAAATTGAATTGGTGAATTGATATTGGAGTTATCATGTTTCTACATCAGTTAGAAAATGCAGAAGGAGCACGTTCTTCAAAAAAACGTGTAGGACGTGGTCCAGGAAGTGGTTTGGGCAAAACATCTGGTAAGGGTGGTAAGGGAAGTACGGCTCGTTCGGGATACAAATCAAAACGAGGCTTTGAAGGTGGACAAACTCCATTACAACGTAGATTGCCAAAGTTTGGTTTTAATAATAAAGCTTTTAGAAAAGAGTATTCCATTGTTAATGTTTCAATGCTTGAAGCATTTGATGGAATAACATCAAATGAAGTGATTACAAAAGAGATACTTAAACAACAAGGTTTAATCTCAAATAGTAATCTTCCAGTAAAATTACTGGGAGATGGTGAGTTAAAAAAATCCTTGAAAATTGAAGTTGATCGATCCAGTGCTTCTGCCATTGAAAAAGTAAAGGCAGCAGGTGGTGAGGTGACGGTACTGGAACAATAAATTATGTGGGAATCACTTCAAAATATATTTAAAGTTGAGGAATTGCGTGACCGTATATTGTTCACGTTGTTTATGCTCGTTGTTTTTAGAATTGGCGCACATATACCAACACCGGGAATAGATGGTGTTGCGCTGTCAGCATTCTTTGAGGCGCAATCTGGTACAATATTACGCTTTTTTGACATGTTTACAGGAGGCGCACTCGCAAGATTAACTGTATTTGCACTAGGTATTATGCCTTATATCAGTGCTTCAATTATTATACAGTTATTGACAGTAGTCTTCCCATATTTGGAAAGATTAGCAAAGGAAGGGGATGCCGGACGAAGAAAAATTACAGCTTATACACGATATGGTACAATTGTTTTAAGTGTAATTCAGGGATTTGGAATTTCTGTAGGATTACAGAGCATGGCAGCTCCTGATGGATCGCCGGTTGTTATATCCACTATGAGTTCATGGGGCTTTAGAGCGCTTACAATAATTACTCTCACCGCAGGTACAACTTTTTTAATGTGGATGGGTGAACAAATAAGTGAACGTGGCATCGGAAACGGGATATCATTAATCATTTTTGCCGGGATTGTTGTAGATATTCCTGGAGCTTTGATTAATTCAATTCGATTGGTTCAGGCTGGGCAACTTTCTGTTCTTGTATTGGTTTTTACCTCAATATTAATGATCTTAGTGATTTTTGCCGTAATCTTTATGGAGACAGCGTATCGGAAAATTCCGGTCCAATATGCCAAACGTGTCCAAGGCAACAAAATGGTTGGTGGGCAGTCATCCCACTTACCTTTGAAAATTAATTCATCAGGTGTTATTCCTCCTATATTTGCTTCTTCGATTTTAGCATTTCCCGCAACAATAACAGGTTTCATCGCGATACCATGGGTTCAATCAATCAGTAATCAATTGATGCCAGGTCGTTTAGTGCATTCAATCCTGTTTGTGATGATGATCTTTTTCTTCTGTTTTTTTTACACGGCTATTCAATTCAATCCAGTAAAAATTGCCGAGGAAATGAAACGATATGGCGGATATATATTAGGCATTAGACCCGGCAAGAAGACAGCAGAATACATTAATGCGGTTTTAACGCGGTTGACTTTTGGCGGTGCCTTTTATCTTGCCGCAATCTGTATCCTTCCAAGTGTGCTGTTTGTTATGTTCAATGTTCCTTTTAGTTTTGGTGGTACCGCATTGTTGATTGTTGTTGGCGTTGGACTGGATACCATAAAACAAATAGAAGCATTTTTGCTTAATCGAAATTATGATGGGTTTACCCGTAAAAGTAAACGTCGGCGAGTTGGTTCTCGGGCGATGAAATTGTAAAGACTGAGAGAGGAAATCATGAAAGTCAGATCATCAGTTAAGTGTATATGTGAAAAATGTCGTGTCATTCGGAGAAAAGGGGTTGTTCGTGTTATTTGCGAAAATCCAAAACATAAGCAACGTCAAGGCTAATAAGAGGAGTCAACGTGGCCAGAATTTTAGGAGTCGATTTACCCAAAAATAAACGGATTGAGATAGCGCTTACCTATATTTTTGGTATCGGGCGATCAACATCAAATGCAATTCTCGAAGAAACAGGTATAAGTAAAGATATCAGAGTGCATGAATTGACAGAAGTTCAGGTATCTCAGATTCGTGATGCCATTGAAAAAAAATATAAGGTTGAAGGTGATTTAAGAAGAGAAGTCAATTTAAATATTAAACGATTGATGGATCTTGGAAATTATCGAGGTTTAAGACATCGACGTGGGTTACCTGTGAGAGGTCAACGGACTAAAACGAATGCCAGAACAAGAAAAGGTCCAAGGCGACTTGCTGCAACCAAGAAAAAATAATCATATTATTCGGCTAGGATAAAAGATATGGTCAAAAAAAGAGTCACAAAAAAGAAAGAAAAAAAAGTCGTCGAACATGGAATTGTTCATATTCAGGCCTCCTTCAATAACACGATTGTAAGCATTACCGATGTTCAAGGAAATGTAGTCGCATGGGCAAGTAGTGGATTGCATGGATTCAAAGGCTCTCGCAAAAGCACACCCTATGCGGCAAAAGTCGCTGCAGAGAGTGCAACCCAAAAAGCTAAAGAATTTGGGATGAAAGAAGTTCAGATTCAAATCAAAGGTCCTGGCGCTGGAAGAGAATCAGCATTACGTGCCATTGCTGCCGAAGGAATCAAAGTGACTAGTATTCGTGATGTTACTCCTGTACCACATAACGGTTGTCGTCCACCAAAACAACGCCGTATCTGATATATCATCCTATCTGCTAACCAGCCTTGTATCTTTAGGAATTGCCATGTCAAGTGCTATAGATTCCAATAATATGTTCGTTAAAAACTGGACCGAAATTGCTAAACCCAAGCGGTTACAGTTTGAAACTGAAACAGATAATCCTTATTACAAAAAATTTATTCTGGAACCTTTGGAGCCAGGGTATGGTGTAACAATTGGCCATGCGCTGAGACGTGTATTATTATCATCAATTTGGGGTAGCTCTGTGATTGCTGTTCAAATTGAGGGTGTGAATCATGAGTTTACCCATATTCCAGGTGTTCTTGAGGATGTCGTTCAAATTATTCTGAATATCAAAGAATTGCAGCTTAAACAATTTGAAGATGATATCATTGAAGTTGAATTGATTGGGCAAGGTCCTTGTACTTTGACAGCTAATGATATTTCCTGTCTGAATCGCATTGAAATCATGAACCCTGATCTGAAAATTGCCACGCTTGAGGAAAATGCCACCTTGAGTATGACGCTGTTTATTTGTGAAAATAAAGGTTTCATGACTTCCGAAGAAAATCAGCAATTGCATGATTTGCCGGTCAATGTGATCTACTTGGATTCTAATCATTCTCCAATTTCAAGAATAAATTATGAAATTGAGAATGCCCGAGTTGACCAGAAGACAGATTATGATCGGTTGATTTTTGAGATCTGGACGAATGGTTCCGTGAATCCTGAAGATGCGTTAGCTTATGGTGCGAAGATAATTAAAGAACACATGGATGTTTTGATCAACTTTGATGAAAACCATGTTGAACCTGAAGAAATTCATGAAGAAGTGGCGGTACCGGTTAATGAAAATTTATATCGATCAGTCAGTGAACTTGAGCTTTCTGTCCGTTCAATAAATTGTTTGCAAAATGCAAAAATTGAGTTGATTGGTGATTTGGTTCAGAAATCTGAAGCGGAAATGTTAAAGACCAAAAATTTTGGTCGCAAATCGCTGAATGAAATAAAAACAATTCTTGCATCAATGGGATTATCATTAGGAATGAAACTGGATAATTTTGATCCCAAAAATAACCCTTATGATAAAAAGAAAAAACAGGGATAACCCGTAAGGTAGGAACTATGAGACACTTAAAATCAGGAAGACGATTAGGCGTAGATACAGCTCATCGGCGAGCTATGCTTAGGAATATGGTCACTTCTCTGCTGGAAAACCAGCAAATTACATGTACTTTGGCCCGTGCCAAAGAACTAAGAGGACCGTTGGATAAAATGATAACTTTGGGTAAACGTGGTGATTTGCATGCCAGACGCCAGGCTTTAACCTTCGTTAAATCAAAAAAATCCATGGAAATGTTGTTTGGGGAATTAGCTGAACGTTATAAAGATCGATCTGGTGGATATAGCAGAATTATTCGTTTAGCTAAAAGACGATTGGGGGATGGTGCTGAAATGGTGATCATTCAGTTGATTGACAGTCCTCAAGATGTATTGAGTAGTTTGAAGAAGCCAAAGCGTTCTCATTCCACAAAACAGTCACAGACTGTTTTACAGGAAGTAAGCCAGGAGATTTCTCAGTCTCCTGTCCAGGCAGTGTCTGAATAGACATGATTGATTTGACGGCACGAAGGTGTCGTCAGATTCTATAATCCCTCCTGTTTTTCCCCTTTAAAACGATTATTTAAGTGATCGTTAATGAGTATTGAACAAAACTCTCCTAAAAAAATCTACCTGGAAACACTGGGTTGTTCCAAGAATCGTGTTGATTCTGAAATTATGATGGCGTCCCTGAAGTCTTCAGGCTTTCAATTAACAATGCGTCCTGAATCCGCTGATGTTATTGTGGTTAATACCTGTGCGTTTTTAACTGCGGCCACTGAAGAATCAATCAATAGAATCCTGGAATTAAGCGACTATAAATCCATTGGGAACTGTGAGAAACTTGTAGCGACTGGTTGCTTGAGCCAACGTTATGGACAAGATTTGATGGGGAACATTCCTGAATTGGATGGGTTGCTGGGATCCAATAATTTTGACAAGATTCCACAGCTTGTCCGGCAAATGTATGAAAACACTGAAAATCCGCAAATTTTTTTGAATCAAAAACCCCATTATTCCCAATATCCTAACCAAAACCGTATCCTGAGTACACCCAGTCATTTCGCTTATCTCAAAGTTGCTGAAGGTTGCTCAAATATGTGCTCATTTTGTAATATTCCATTTCTTCGGGGGGGCTTCAGCAGCCGATCTATTGATTCAATTAAAGACGAAATCAGAGAATTGACAGAACAGGGCGTTAAAGAAATTAATATTATTTCACAAGATACTTCTTCATATGGGCTTGATTTTAAAAATGGGACCAATCTTGAAGATCTGATCTCAGGTATTTCATTAATTCCCGGTGATTTCTGGATAAGGCTGTTTTATTGTTATCCAAACACATTTTCTGAAAAAGCTTTGAAAATGATGTCAGAAGACCATCGCTTTTGTCATTATCTGGACATGCCATTTCAGCATGTTGATGATCAAATTCTCAAAGATATGAACCGGAAAATTACTGAAAAACAGATTCGAACAAAGATTGATCAAATTAGACATTACCTTCCTGATGCCGCTATAAGAACCACATTTATTGTTGGATTCCCTACAGAAACGGATCAGCATTTTGAAAAACTGCTTGGATTTGTAAAGGAAGGCCATTTTACCCATATTGGTGTTTTTCCCTATTCTCATGAAGACAATATCCGCTCCGCCAAATGGGGGGATCCTGTTTCAAATGTGACAAAGAAACAACGAAAAGACCTTTTGATGAAAGCTCAGCAGGAATTAAGTCTGACTAAAAATAGCGATTACGTTGGGAAACAATTGAAAGTATTGGTTGATGGCGTTTCGGAAGAGAGTGAGTTGCTTTTGCAAGGTCGTTCACAATTTCAGGGACCAGAGGTCGATGGAATTGTTTACATTAATGATGGTGAAGCTGTTCCTGGTTCTTTTCATATGGTTGAAATTACAGATGCCCATCCGTATGATCTGGTCGGGCACATTGTGGCGTAACCCCTAAGTATTATAATTTTCGGAGTAATATGTCAGGACATAATAAATGGAGTACGATTAAACATCGTAAAGCCGCACAGGATTCAAAGAAAGGTAAGGTCTTCACAAAACTGATTAAAGAGTTAACGATTGCCGCAAGAATAGGTGGTGGTGATGCTCAGAGCAACCCCCGGCTAAGAAGTGCAATTGCTACTGCACGAGCTAACAGTATGCCAAAAGAGAATATTGATCGTGCCATAAAAAAAGGCACTGGTGACTTGGACGGTGCAGACTATGAAGAGATCATTTACGAAGGCTATGCTCCTGGAAATGTGGCTGTTATTGTAGAAGCGATGACAGATAATCGTAATAGAACCTCTTCTTCAGTGCGGTTCGCCTTCACAAGATCTGGTGGAAATCTCGGCGCAACTAATTCTGTTCAGTATATGTTTGATCGACGGGGAATTATTCAGGTTGCAAAAACCGTTATGTCTGAGGATGAATTAATGGAGTTGGCTCTTGAAGCGGGTGCCAGTGATATGAATTCAGATAATCTTGAAACCTATGAAATCATAACAGAAACATCGGACTTTAACGATGTGCAACAAGCCCTGGAAAACAAAGGAATTCAAATGCTGGAGGCTGAAATTGCATGGGTTCCACAAAACAGGGTGATTGTGGATGATGTGAAAAAAGCCGAACAAATTATGAAACTGATTGATGCCCTTGAAGATGACGATGATATCCAAAAAGTACATTCAAACTTTGATATCAGCGAAGATGTCCTGAGGCAACTATCCTGAAATGAGTCTGATGAATCGAAATAATCATTGTCTAAAAAGTGACAACCTGTGAGAATTATTGGGATTGATCCAGGAAGCAGAAAAACAGGGTATGGAATTGTAGATTATGAGCGCAATCGCACGGTCTATGTCGGCAGTGGTTGTATTCAACTGGGTGATAAAAAACCAATTGAATCACGATTGCTGTTATTGTCAGAACAACTGGATCTGATATATCAGCAATATTCACCAGAATGTGGTGTGGTTGAAAAAATATTCTTTGGTAAAAATGCTCAATCGGCTCTTGTCTTGGGCCATGCCCGCGGAGTTATTTTATTGAAACTGGCAATGTGGAAGCTTCCTGTCTATGAATATACTCCACTTGACATTAAAAAATCGGTGGTGGGAGTGGGACGGGCTACTAAAGATCAGGTTATGCACATGGTCAAAATTCTACTCAATCAGAAAACACATGCCATGGTTGAAGATGAGTCAGACGCGTTAGCAGTTGCCATCACTCATGCTCATTTAATTCCTTTTTTGCAGAAAAAAAATGATTTCTTATCTTGAGGGAATTGTTCTTGATAAAGAAGAAAACGCCATCATTCTGAAAACAACTGGAGGGATTGGTTATCAGGTTTTTGTTTCAAAAACGATTTTGGATGGTCTCAGGAAAAATGATGAGTTGAAGTGCTTTATCTACACCAATGTCAGGGAAGATGAGATTTCTTTATATGGATTTCTATCTCTTGGCGAAAAACAGTTATTTGAATTGTTGCTACATACATCTGGCGTTGGACCACGGCTTGCCTTAACAATTTTGTCAAATCTTTCGCCATTACAACTCATTCAGGCTATTCAGCAGGATGATGTTCAAACCCTGAGCACTATTCCAGGAATTGGTAAGAAAACAGCTGGTAAATTATGCCTCGACATGAAAGATTTGCTCAAAAAGCATCCTGTCAGCGGCACATTTGCTGATTCTGAAAAATCTGTGGTGCTGCAAAAATCATCAGAGCAGCATGAACTGGTATCAGCTTTGAGCAATATGGGATTCCATGAAAAAAGTATCATGGCGGTTCTTGCTCAAATTCCTGACAATCTGTCATTTGAAGAAAAGTTGCGTAAGGCACTTCCTTTATTGGCATCATTTCGTTAGATTTTTGAACTAAAGAGGATTTATGGGTAGTTTAAATAAAGTCATGCTGATTGGTCGATTGGGAAAAGATCCGGAAATTCGCTACACACCATCTGGGAGTGCTGTTGCGAATTTTTCAATAGCTACAACGGATTCCTGGAAGGATAAGCAGGGACAAAAACAGGAAAAAACAGAATGGCACAATATTGTTGCCTGGGATCGTTTGGCGGATCTTGCCCAGAATTACCTGAAAAAAGGTTCACAACTATATGTAGAAGGTCGTCTGCAGACTAGAAGTTGGGAAGATCAGCAGGGACAAAAAAAATACACAACCGAAATTATTGCCAATACCATTCAGTTTCTGGAATCGAAGGGATCATCAGAATCCACAGGTTACGCATCACAAAGTTCTGGACAAGATAATAGACAAGATAGAGGCAGCAAGGACAGCTTTGGTGGTCCTCCAATGGATGGTGAAGACTACACTAAAGATGACATTCCATTTTAGCGACCACCTTGGACATTTTGTTAAGAATCAGGCGTTAAATCCTCTAATTATAAGGATTTAACGCCTTTTTTATGTTAAATTTCAGGGGGCATTATGTCGGAAAGCAACCATGAAATCAGGAATATCAGATTTTCCAGTGGAGAGCATTACTGCATCCTGAAACCTAAAATCTCAGGAATACCTCTTTATTATCTCACCCTCTTTTCTTGTAGCGATCAAGATTCTGATGGATGGGTGTGTTTCACGGCAGATTGACTTGGAGTAACGCTTGTCTCCTCATGAATGGTTTACTTGTCAGAGTTGGAATCTATCATTTACCCGGACGAATTACAACAGTGCCCAAGGTAAGATGCCTGATAAATGAATTGTTCCCCTAGTCAGAAACCGGGATAAGGCTCGGCGCTCTACAAGGGTCAGGACAATTCTGTCAATAATACACATTTTATTCGCCTCAGATACATCAATAGTTAGGACAAATTTAAGCGTTAATAACGCCGTAGTTTCTAAGTTCCTCGGAGGCTGTCCGAGAATAAACCTGACAATGTAAAAACTAAAAGTTATAGGGTGGCGTAGAAAGGAGCTACTTATGAAAATACCATTTAAATCCCCCTCCAAAGATTTCTATCGCACCAGCGCGGAAC
>JADFZZ010000044.1 GCA_015232315.1 SAR324 cluster bacterium
TTTGATCTGTTAATGATTGATTCAATCGAGAATCAATGCCAGTTAAGAATTACCTGATCTGGCACAAATGATCATCCTGGTTTCGATAAAAAGAAAATATAAAGATAGATGGGAATGTGAAATATAGAGATAGACAGAAACTGTCTATTCCAATATGATCTATTTCTGTCTAATTCACTGTTGGGCATTACATGGAGAAAAATGCAATTTTATAAACCTCCAGACTATCTCCCCCTAGGAGTACAAGATGATCATTATAGAAGAATGGCAGATATTTCATTTCGGCATTTATCTGGGGCTTGGGAAAACTATAAAAATAAAACAAATCATATTTGGATTCGTGATGTGAAAAATGATGATCCTCGGTATGGAAATTATGAATATTTAAATTCATTAACCAAACTGGGAATATATGAGAGTGAAGAATATACTCAAGCAATGGCAGCAACTTTGTTTACTCATGTATGGATCTTGTCAGCAGCTAATTATTATCGTCTATCCTGCAAGTTGAAGTTTCCAAGAAATATGCCTTGGTTAGATAAAAAAGTAATAACCAATGTTGGGTCACCTCAGCAAATTGCTATTGAACTTGGTTTACCCGCTCATGTAATTGAGTATCAAAAAAATCTACATGGGATGCGGAATACTTTAATGCACTTGGTAGAAGGTGATCCTAAAACATCAGCTATTCATACATTAGATTTTAAATCAGCTTATTTTTATGCGAAATCTACATGGGTGGTATTTTGTGCTCTTCTACGACATTATGGAATGAGGCCGGATAGAGGAAGTTGGCGTATACAAACAAAAAGATATTTGTTACCAGAAAACTTTAAATCAATATGACAAAGATCTTTGCCCAACAAGTCAATCGAGACGGATTTCAAGGGGCGCAAAACGCCCCTTGAAACCGCTCATTTCTGCGTTATACAAATAATACCTCTCTAAGGAGTTGCTTTGAACAAAGAGAAAATAACTTTATCCCAGCTTGAATCCTTTCTGCTGAAAGCTGCTGATATTTTGCGTGGGAAGATGGATGCTTCCGAATTCAAGGAATTCATCTTCGGCATGCTTTTCCTGAAGCGACTCTCAGATGAATTTGACGTAAAACGTGATCTTGTCAAAAGAACATACGCACATCTACGGGATGTGAATGAAACCGAATATGAGAAGCTTATTGAAGAAAAGACCTCCTATGGAGAGACCTTTTACGTGCCCAAACGCGCCCGATGGCATGAGACTTGGGTGGATGAGGACGGTAACACCGTCCCCGCCTTGAAAGATTTAAAGCACGACATCGGCAATATGCTCAATAAAGCCATTGCCGCCATTGAGGACGAGAATGATTCCCTTGCCGGAGTGCTCAAGAACAATATCAATTTCAATGAAATCAAGGGAAAAACCAAGATTCCAGATCAGAAATGGAAAGACCTCCTCGACCATTTCAATCAGCCCAACTTTGTCCTGGTAAACGACAACTTTGAGTTCCCTGATCTTCTCGGGGCCGCCTATGAATACCTGATTAAATATTTTGCCGACAGCGCGGGCAAGAAAGGTGGCGAATTCTATACCCCCGCCGAAGTCGTCCGTCTGCTGGTGCAGCTCGTCAAGCCACAGGCAGGCAATACCATTTATGACCCAACGGTCGGCTCAGGCGGTTTTCTGATTCAAGCACATCAATATGTCGAAGAACAGGGTCAGGACCCCAACGACCTGGCTCTTTATGGACAAGACTCCAATGGCACGGTCTGGTCCATCTGCAACATGAACATGATCCTCCATAACATCAGCCGTTTTACCATCGAAAACGGAGATACTCTGGAGGACCCACAAATTCTCGACAATGGCCAGATTCGCAAATTCGACCGGGTGCTGGCCAATCCTCCTTTTTCACAGAATTACAACCGAGCCAGCGTTAAATTTACCCATCGTTTTCGGGAGTGGTGTCCCGAGACCGGGAAAAAAGCCGACCTCATGTTCGTCCAGCACATGCTGGCCAGCCTCAAGGGCAATGGCCATATGGCCACCATCATGCCCCATGGCGTGCTGTTTCGTGGCGGCAAGGAAAAGCTTATCCGGGAACTTTTCATCAACGATGACGTCATCGAGGCCATCATCAGCCTGCCGCAAGGCCTGTTTTACGGCACCGGCATCCCCGCCTGTGTGCTGGTCTGTAATAAGAACAAGCCGGATCATCTGCGCAACAAGGTGTTGTTCATCAACGCAGACCGTGAATTTGCCGAGGGTAAGAACCAAAACAAGCTGCGCCCGGAAGATATCGAGAAAATCGACACCATTTTCACCCTGAAACAGGAACTCCCAAAATACAGCCGTCTGGTCGACACCTCCGAAATCGTCGATAAACACGATTACAACCTGAACATTCGCCGTTATGTCGATAACACCCCGGAACCGGAGCCAGAAGATGTACAAGCCCATCTCATCGGCGGCATTCCGGAAGATGAAGTAACGGCGCGACATGAGGACTTTGCCCGTTTTGGCCTGGCTGCTGAAACCCTCTTTCAAGCGGAACGTCCAAAGTACCTCGCCTTTAAGGAGACCGTTCAGGAAAAGACGGATATCAAAAAACTTATCGAAGCCGATCCGGCCGTTGTCCAGACTCTTACCACTCACGCGCAAGCCCTTGAGGATTGGTGGCAGGTGGCGCAGAACGATTTTGCCCGACTTGAGCGGGCCAATAACGGCAATGGCAACGGAAAAAAAATGCCAGATGTACGCCTTGAGCTGCTGACAACGCTCAAGGACAAGATGATACCCCTTAGCGTACTGGACGAGTTCAAGAGCGCAGGGGTGTTTGTGAACTGGTGGCAACAGATCCGCTACGACTTGAAAACCATCGTTTCCATCGGCTGGCATCACACCCTGATTCCCGATGAATATCTGATTGCGGAATTCTTTCAGGCCGAGGCCGACGCGATTGATTCCCTGGAAACCAAAATCAGCGAACTACAAAGCGAATTGGCCGAGGCTGTCGAAACCGCCCAGGAGACGGCTGCCTACGAGCCGGACGAAGACGAGAAGGTCACTGCCGCAGTCATCAAAAAGGCATTGAAGGAACTCATCGATGATTTGAAAGATAGCGAAGGCGAATCCGCAAAAAAAGAATTGGATGAGCTGAAAAAACAGGATGCCACAATTAAGGAGATCGAGAAAGAGATCACAGCCGCCAAGACTAACCTGAAAGAGAAAACAACCGAACTGGAACTGAAGCTCGAATTGAAACGTCTGGGCGCTGAAGGGTTCAAGGATGAAAACCGGGAACTGATCCGCCAGGTTGATAAACAAATGGCCGAACTGGATGCAGGCGATAAGACGGACAATAAAAAAATCACCGCCCTGCAAAAAGACAAGGTAGCTTTGCAGGCACGCATTGCCCGAACCGATGCTCTGCTGGCGGAAATTGGAGGCCAACTGACTGTCGAAGAAGCTAAACGGCTCATTCTGAAAAAACTGTACGACATTGCCAGCCGAGAGCTGGATCGCTATCTCAACACCGAAAAACGGGCGTTGATTCAGGGGGTGGAAAACCTTTGGAATAAATACGCAATTAGCAGCCGGAAGCTTGAACAACGGAGGGAAGAGACGCTTGCAGAGTTGAATGGGTTTCTGAAAGGACTGGGGTACTTGAGATGAAAACGCAAGCGAGCGAATGGACAACCTCACCCCTTGGTCAAGTTGCTAATCTGGTGATGGGGCAATCGCCAGAATCCAAGTTTTATTCTGAGGAAGAAGCTGGACTGGCTTTTTTACAAGGGTGTGCGGAGTTTCAGGCAAGATTTCCGAAACATGCAGTCTACTGTCGTCAAATCAAAAAAATAGCTCCAGAAAATTCAATCCTCTTCAGTGTGCGAGCACCGGTTGGTCGAATAAATATCGCTGACCAGGCCTATATTATTGGTCGAGGACTTGCGGCAATTACTGGTATAGACGTCGAACAAGACTACCTTGAACAATATCTTCATTTTGAAGAGTCGAACTTTCGAAACGTCTCACAAGGTTCGACTTTCGAGGCCATCAATTCCAGTGAATTAAGTACATGGCCGATAAAGCATCCGACTGACAAACCAGAACAATCCAAAATCGCCGAAGTTCTTTCCAAGGTCGATCAGGCCATTGAGCAGACGGAAAGCTTGATTGCCAAGCAGCAGCGCATCAAGACCGGTCTGATGCAGGACCTTCTCACCCGGGGGATCGATGAACACGGCAATCTCCGTTCCGAAGAAACCCATGAGTTCAAGGATTCCCCCCTGGGGCGGATTCCGGTGGAGTGGGAGGTATCAAATTTTCGAAATATTACTGAAGTTAACCAAGGGCTACAGATTGCAATAGAGAAAAGATTTAAAAGTGAAGGACCAAAACGTCACAAGTATATAACAATCCAATACCTCAACAATCCTGAAAAAAATATTGAGTATATTGATACTCCACCAGCTAATTTAATCTGTAAGCAAGATGATGTTTTATTCACACGAACCGGGAATACAGGACAAATAGTTACCGGTATTGAAGGGGTTTACCACAATAATTTTTTTAAAATTGCATTTGATAAAAACAAAATTATCCATGATTTCTTAATAACGTTTCTTTGCTGGGAACCTATACAGGAACAAATTAAAGAGCTTGCAGGGACCACCACTATTCCTGATTTAAATCACGGAGATTTTTACGCTCTTCCATTATTGCTTCCAGATATAGTTGAACAAGAGAGACTTATGGGAGTCCTCTCCAAACAAATAACTTTTGTAAACTCAGAAATTGGTAATCTAAAGAAGCTCCGCTCCCTCAAAACCGCCCTAATGCAAGACCTGCTCACCGGCAAGGTGCGGGTGACGCCCTTAATGGAAAACATGGAGGTCTGCTCATGAAGCATGACGAAAAGGACCTGTCACGGGGCGAGATAATTATTTATCAGACGGATGACGGTCGGATTAAGCTGGATGTGCGGCTTGAGAAGGAGACGCTCTGGATGACCCAAAACGACATGGCTCAGCTTTTCCAATGCTCTGCGGACAACATTTCACTCCACCTGAAAAACATCTATGAGGAAGGTGAACTCGACCCGACGGCAACTGCCGAGGAATTCTCGGTAGTTCGTCAGGAAGGCGCCCGGCAGGTGCGGCGCATGCTGACCTTTTACAATCTGGATGTGGTGATTTCCGTGGGCTATCGGGTGAAGAGCCTGATTGCCACCCGGTTCCGCATCTGGGCGACGGAGCGGTTAAGAGAGTACATCGTCAAAGGCTTCACCATGGACGACGACCGGCTCAAACAAAGTGGAGGTGGCGGCTATTTTGATGAACTGCTGGCGCGTATCCGGGATATCCGCTCATCGGAAAAGGTCTTTTGGCGCAAGATACTGGACATCTATGCCACCAGCATCGATTACGACCCGAAAACCGATGTTTCCCGCAATTTTTTCAAAGTGATCCAGAACAAGATGCATTGGGCGGCACACGGGCAAACCGCCGCCGAGGTGATCTTCAACCGGGCGGATGCTACTGAACCCCATATGGGCATGACCAACTGGGTTGGTTCATCTATCCGCAAAAGCGAGGCGGAGATTGCCAAGAACTACCTGAACGCCGAAGAGCTGGATCTGCTGAACCGTATCGTTACGCTTTATCTCGATTTTGCCGAGTTGCAGGCGGTCCAGCACAAGGCCATGACGATGAGCGACTGGATCGGAAAACTGGACGACTTCCTGAAATTATCCGGTCGAGATGTCCTTACCCATGCCGGTAAAATCAGCCATGATGCGGCGTTGCAGAAAGCGCACGCAGAGTATGAAAAGTTTCACCTGATGCAGTTGGATGCGCCAACAGAAGTAGAAAAACACTTTATTGAAGCGGAGAAAGAGCTTAAACAAATTGAATCAGCCCGGAAATCGACTTCAGCCAAAGAGAAAAAGAGAGGGAGAAAATGAATAAAACAACCTTGTCTGCGATTAAGCTCGATGAGCGCAACCATGTGGAAAAGCCGCTGCTCGATCAGCTATCCGGCCTTGGTTGGGAAATTATCGACCTGACGGATGAGAAGCAGACTCCGGCCCATACCTTCCGCGACAATTTCACCGAAGTGGTCATGCCGAAGGTCCTGCGGGAGCAGGTCAAGGTGATCAACCCCTGGCTGGAGGATGACCAGGTTGAAGAGGTCGCCAAGCAGTTGACGGCAAGTTTTCCAGGAACGGGGCTTATCGAGAACAATCAATACGCACTCCATTTGCTACTGGAAAACACCAGTGTCAGTGAAAACCGAAAAACAGGTGAGCAAAGCCCGACGGTGCGGTTTATCGACTTCAAGAACAAGGACAACAACCGGTTTATCGTGGTTTGTCAGTTTAAGGTCCGCATTCTCGGCACAGAGCATCATATCATCCCGGACATCGTTCTGTTTGTGAACGGCTTGCCGGTGGTGCTGATCGAGTGCAAATCCCCCAAGGTCAAAGACGCCATACCCGAAGCCATCGACCAGATGTTGCGTTACAGCGAGCAGCGCGGGGCCAAAGGTGAAGGCAGTGCGCCGCTTTTCTATTTCAATCAGATCGTCATTGCCACTTGCCGCCAGGAAGCCAAGTTCGGGACGATCACCACCCACAGCGAAAAACATTTTTACCGTTGGTCCGATCCCTACCCACGCACATTGAATGACCTCGACCACGGCTCGGGCAGTCCCAACGATCAGCAGCGCCTGGTGGCGGGCATGATGGACAAGGGCAATCTTCTCGACCTGATTCGCACCTTCACCCTGTTCTCCACCAATGACAAGGGGCAGACGATCAAGATTGTCGGCCGTTACCAGCAGTTCAGGGCGGTGAAACTGGCAGTTCAGCGCCTGCTCCAGGGGAAAAGCCCACGCGAACGCAGCGGCATTATCTGGCACACCCAGGGGTCGGGTAAGTCGCTCACCATGATGTTCATGGTGCGTGAGATGTATCGGCATGCGGCATTGTCCAACTGGAAGGTCGTGTTTGTGACTGACCGGACCCAACTGGAAGGCCAGCTCAATGAAACCAGTCGCAGTATAGGCTTTACGGTCAAGGTGGCGAACAGCATCAAAAAACTCAAGGAGCTGCTCAGCGCCGACACCTCGGATCTGGTGATGGCCATGATCCATAAGTTCCGCGAGGCGGACCTGACCGAAACCTTCCCGCAACTCAACGACAGCCCCAATATCCTGGTCATGACGGACGAGGCCCACCGTTCACAGTACAAGATGCTGGGCGCGAACCTGGACAAAGGCATCCCGAACGCCGCGAAAATCGGCTACACCGGCACTCCCATCGACAAGACTGAACGGGTCTTTGGCGACTACATCGATAAATACACTATGCGCCAGGCCATCGACGACGGGGTGACTCTGGAGATCGTTTACGAAGGCCGCACCCATAATGCGGAAGTACCCGATCAGGCAGGCATGGATCAGGCGTTTGCGGATATGTTCAGCGACTATAACCTGCAAGAGAGGCTGCAAATTCTCGGCTATGGTTCGCGAGACGCCTATCTTGAGGCTGAATCGACCATAGAAGCCAAGGCGAAGGACATGGTGGACCACTACCTTACCCATGTGTTCCCCAATGGCTACAAAGCTCAGGTTGTGGCGACTTCAAGGGAAGCGGCGGTTCGGTACAAGAAATATATAGATGCCGCTTTAAAGGCGAAGATAGAGGATCTGCAAAAGGCTAACCCGGGCGGTCTGGACATTGAACAGCTTAAGAGGATGCAATCGGATGTCATCATTTCCGGTGGACATAACGATCTACCGCATTTGAAAGAGTATTCCGATAGTTCGAAACATGAGCGCAGTATCAAAAGCTTCAAACTGAGCTTTGGCGGCAAAGACGAAGGCGTTACCGGTGACATGGGCATCCTCATCGTCAACAACATGCTCATTACCGGCTTTGACGCGCCCGTTGAGCAGGTCATGTACCTGGACAAGGTTATTACCGATCACAATCTTCTTCAGGCCATCGCCCGGGTTAACCGTGTTGGCGGTGACACAAAAGACAAGGGCTTTGTCGTTGACTATGTCGGTGTAGGTCATCACCTGAAGAAAGCCATCGATGCCTATGACGAGCGGGAACAAAAAGAAATCATCGATACGCTGAGCTTCCCGGAAGAAGAGCTCCGCGACCTCCAAAACAGCCATGCCGAAATTATGGGCCTGCTTCAAAAACATGGTCTGACGGACCTCACGGACCATGATGCGTTCTTTGATGTTTTTTATGACGAAGATTTGCGTTTTGATTATATGCAGGCCTTCAAGAACTTCACGAAATGCATGAATCTGGTTTTTCCCGCTCGGCAGGCGTTGGATTTTATGAGCGACTACAATGCTCTTGCGGAAATCAATGTTCTGGCCGGAAAGCATTTCCGTGACGAACGCTTAAGCATGAAAGGCATACCTCCAAAGCTTCGTGCGATTACTGACCAGTATCTGGAATCGAAGAATATCGATCAGAGAATTGAGCCGATTTCTATTCTTGATGAAGACTTTGAAAAAAACGTCGGCAAGCGTAACCGCAGCAAGACCAAGGCGGCGGAAGTGGAACACGCTATTCGCCATCACCTGGATGTTGAACTGGATGACGATCCGGATTTACAGGCCTCCTTCGCCAAGGCACTGGCGCAGATATTCCAGGATTTTCGAGATAATTGGAAAAAAATTTATGAAGAGCTGGAAAAATTGCGAGAGCGCATCAAGAGCGCCAGCAAGGAGCCGACCTATGGCCTCCACCGTAAGAAACAGATGCCGTTTTTCCGCAGTTTCAAACGAGAAATCTTTGGTTTGGCTGAAAATAATCCAGTGCAGTCAGGAATGGTTGCCGAGCCAAGCGCATCTTATGGTTTCAGTGAAGAGGAACAAATCTCCGTTCTCGTCGATCTCACCCAGCAGGTTTTCCTGGTTGTTGAAAGGGAACTGAAGCTTGCCGGTTTCTGGGAGAGCATTCCTGCTCGCAACAAGCTCAAGGCCGATATCCAAGCGACACTTTTACAGCCTGCCTATACAAAGCTGCCGAACTTGCTTCAAAATCGCGCTCAGATCATCAGCCGGGTGATGGAAATAGCAGAAAAAAATAATGATGTGATTCTTTACGCGGAGTAAGCATGGAGCTGGTCTATACCATCAAGCGGTCGCCTCACCGTAAAAAGCTGACGATTACCGTCGAACGGGATCGCAGTGTGGTTGTCCATGCGCCGGAATCCACTTCCGAGGAGAAGATTCAGGCTATCATCGAATCAAGACGGAAATGGATTTATGAAAAGACCAAACATGCGCAAAAATACGCATTACCTCATCCTCCAGGCAAAGAGCTGGTCAACGGCGAATCCGCACTCTACCTGGGCCGTCAATATCAGATCGAAGTAGTCCAAAACAGATCGGAAGAGATTCGTTTCGAACAACGTTTCCTGATCCCTGCGAGGCTTTCTGCTGAGCGCAAGCAGGTCCTGCGAAATTGGTACATGGACAAGGCCAGGGAAAAAATCCTGCCCCGGACCAAAAAGTTTGCCAATGATCTCGGAGTGGCATTCACCAATGCCAAGATCGTTGATAATCGCTATCGCTGGGGTTCCTGTACGATCAATGACAACATTACTATCAACTGGCGACTCATTAAGGCACCGATGTATGTCGTGGATTACGTGATCATCCACGAACTAACTCACCTATTGGAAGCGAACCACACACCTCGGTTTTGGAATATCGTTCGAGCGCAGTCCTCGAAAATGGACAAGGCAAAGCAATGGCTACTCGAAAATGGCCAGATCCTTGAGGAGGATATTTGAAAGATGAAAATTTGTATAACAACCGCATGAACTCGGACTGGCAATTCCGCTTCGCTCCATTACCATCCGGTTATGCGGATCGTTGGGCCTACTAGGTGAATACCTTGGACAAGACTTTAGTTCAGCGAGCTAAGCAGGATATCGTTCGCTGGTTTGATCGCGTTCACCACGGCGATGCAAATGACGAAACAAAGGCCGTTCGACGGCGCCTCCTTAGCGGCCTAGAGCGTGTGTTTGACCAGCTTAAGGAGCGAGACTCCTGGCGAGAAGTCATCACTCGCGAGTATTCGGTGCGGGGAATTGATGAAGGTATAGTCGAGGGACCCTTGGGTTCGGCACTGATCTGCTGTGGGCGTATGCGGGCGACTTCCATTGTCCCAGGATGGGCCTACGGATGGAACCGAGTTCTGAAGGATGAGTACGTCTACGATACCCTCACGTGGCTACTGCATTTTGCCAGGCAGTATATCCATCGGGCTTGGCTTTCTCAGGTTGTGATGGCGCTCTATGAATCAACCGGGAAGGTTGTACATCCGTTTGATGAGTCGCAGATAACATCGCAACGTTACAGCGACTTCAATCCCTACCCGGGCGATGAACAAGCGCTCAGTGTGGCATGGGCTGGCATGAGTCAGGACGTAGAGGGCGGCGGGTCTTCCGCTCTCTCGTCGAGTGTTTGGTTTCAGGCAAACACACCACCCTATCACAGCAAATACAATCCCATTGAACGCTGTTAGTTCGCTTAACGTTCTATTGGTGTCTTGAATCAATATTGCCTGTCATAACCCATGAATGACTCTCCCCTGTTGAAACTCCCCAACACGTACCGTGCTTTTTTTGGCGCGTTTCCGTCCTTGACCTCTGTTCAGCAGAAGGCGATTGATCCGGTGCTGGCAGGACGCGATGTGATTCTTCAGGCATCGACCGGCAGTGGCAAAACTGAAGCGGCGCTGGCGCCTGTGCTGGAACGGTTGCTCCAGTCAGCTACGCCTTACACCGTCATTTATGTGATTCCCACCCGTGCCCTGGCGATGGACCTGGAGCGCCGTCTGGGCAATCTGCTCAAAGACCGGCTGAAGCTGAAACTTGGCCTCCGCACCGGTGATGTCAAACGTGGTGGTGACAACATCCATGTACTGCTGACCACGCCTGAATCGCTGGATGTGATGATCGGCAGTCCACGCAAGGAAAATCAGGAGTTTTTGCGCCGGGTACAAACCCTCATTCTGGATGATGTGCATCCCCTGTTGCATGTTTGCCGTGGGGAGCAACTGCGCTATCTGATACGCCGACTTGAACGCAAACTGCCGCACCCCCTGCAGAAAATAGCACTGTCTGCCACCATCGAAGATGTCCGGGATGTCATGGAGTTCTGGTATTTCCGTCAGGACACGGTCTGTATTTCCAGTTCTGTTCAGCGTGAATTACTGCCGCACCTGATCTATCTCAAGGAAGAAGAGGAACTGGTTTTTCTGGTAAACGATCTGTACGAACGCTGGAATTATCGAAAAATCCTGATCTTCGCCAACAACCGTGGACGCTGTGACCGGTTGTTGGGATTGCTCAACCGGCAAGGCCGTTTCAAGGACGTCACGGAATTGCATTATTCGAACCTGAACAGCGCAGAACGTCACAAGGTGGAACAGCGATTCCGGGAGCGGGATCATGCGTTGTGTGTGGCCACCAGCACACTGGAACTGGGCATCGATATCGGTGACGTGGATGGCGTGTTGTTGTTTGAGCCGCCAGATTCAGTTTCGGCTTTTTTGCAGAGGGTGGGACGGGCCAACCGCCGGGAACAACAGATCCATAACCGTGGATGACCGTGAATTGTATGGTTTTGTATTTTTTCAAATACTGTTCTACGCGAATGACATACCATCTTGTTTTTTTTGCAGGGAGTGTTTGTTGATTCAGAATGGATAACTACTGCTCCCATAATTTAGCATCTCTATTCATTTTTATCCTTGAACTACAGTTTTTGATCTGTTAATGATTGATTCAATCGAGAATCAATGCCAGTTAAGAATTACCTGATCTGGCACAAATGATCATCCTGGTTTCGATAAAAAGAAAATATAAAGATAGATGGGAATGTGAAATATAGCGATAGACAGAAACTGTTTATTCCAATATGATCTATTTCTGTCTAATTCACTGTTGGCTTAATATTATTCAGATATAGAGCAAAATCATTATGATAAACCTCAATTATTCATCACCAGTAAACAAATTACTCACATACGGGGATGCCAGTCATTATAGAAAAGAATGGCCTGATTATGTAGCATTAGGATTGAATGAAACACACATTGATGAATTAATCCGAATGATGAATGATGAAGATTTAATAGGAGCTTCGGCAAAGAGTTTAGAGGTATGGGGGCCTATTCACGCATGGCGTACTTTGGCACAACTTCAATCACCAATGGCATTAGAATCATTACTGAATCAGTTACAACGGATAGATGATGATGACGATGATTGGATTAATGAAGAGTTTCCTTATGTCTTCACAATGTTAGGGCCTTGTGCCATCAGTCCATTAGTTTCTTATTTGAAAGATCCCCAAAACAGGTTATTTGCCAGAGTATGTGCCGCACGAAGTCTGGAATGTATTGGTAATAAATATAGTGAAAGTAGAAAATCCTGTGTCAATGGCATCACGGGATTGCTAGGCAACTTCGACAAGAATGACCCAATTCTAAACGCTTTTTTGATCTGTTCTTTAGCAGATCTAAACGCAGTAGAATCTCTTGAGGTGATTCAGCACGCATATCAACATAACGCAGTGGATATTAGTATTTTAGGAGATCTGGAGGACGCTGAAATAAAATTGGGAATTAGAGAAAAAAGAGAAACCCCTCCTCCCAAATATCATTCATTTACATTTGATCCACCTCCTCCCAAAGCCAATAATGTTAGTAGGAATGATCCATGTCCATGTGGAAGTGGAAAGAAATATAAAAAATGTTGTATGAACAAATGAATATCATTTAACAAAGGCCAACAAGTCGGCGCAGTGGATTGCCGGGGTGCTGTTTTGCCAAAGATTTCAGTAGATTTTTCAGTTTTTATCTTATTCAAAGTAAATGATCCCCGTCAACCACTGACCTCAGCGTTGGACTCACATGAACCACATTAAACCCGGAAATTGAGTCAGGGATTGGTTTTTACCTCAATCATAGTATGCTGGGAACAAGAGGCTGATTACTACACTTATCAGGAGGTATATGGAAACCATAGAATTTGAAACTATTGCTCAGAATGGCACTATCGCCATTCCTGAACAATATCGGGATCTTTTTCCTGAAACCATTCGATTGCTAGTGCATATTGAACCTCTGGTGAAGAATCAGAATATGAGCATCCCGTTTAAGGCAATCAGGATTTCCACCAGAAAATTCAAATTCAATCGGGAAGAAGCTAATGAACGGTAAGGCCTTTTTTGATACGAATATTATTCTGTATTTATATTCAGAAGATGAACCAGAGAAACAGAGAGCCAGCATAAAAATTGCCACTACCTATCTCTTTCCCACCATTAGCACCCAAGTCATTAATGAACTTACCAACATTCTCTTTCGTAAAATGCAGGTAAAATGGGATATCATTGAAGAGGTGATTACCGAGGTTGAACAAGCATTTACCATTGAAGTTGTGACTATTTCAGTGATCAGGATGGCCTGTAACATCGCTAAACGTTATCAGTATTCCTATTACGATAGTGTCATTATTGCCTCAGCCCTTTCATGTGGTTGTACACTCCTGATAAGTGAAGATATGCAGCATGGGCAAATTATAGAAAATCAGTTGCGGATTATGAATCCGTTCATATAGTCTCATAAAGAATATCAGCAAAAACTGGTCCAATCGGGTAGAGGGAAGCTTTTCTCTTCCCCCTCCCACACCACCCTGCATGCGGGTCTCGCACAGGGCGGTTCATCGAAGTGGAGCAAGCAATATCCAGAGGTTTTTTGAGAGAAACAAGACCTTGATGGGCTAACCAGAGATTGGTCATGCCCGATTGGGTCGCCAACGTTTTGGATAAACGCCAGTACCCCTTGGAACTACGTCCTGTCGAAACCGCATGTTTGCGGTTTGTTCCCAGTTTGAGTAGAGTTCGTATTCGAGTTTTGGGACGTTTCCACTGTTTCCAGTAGCACATCCGCACCCGTCTGCGAATCCAGTTATCCAACCCGGGAATGGGACGATAGTAATCGGACAAACCAAAGTAGTTGATCCAGCCTCTGAGGTAGGTGGAGAGTTCCGCAATGACCTGTTCCATCGAGACGCCTCGGGAGCGAGACGTAATTTGGCGTACTCGCTCCCTCTCATTTACCCGATCCCGTTAGCCACAAGGTTTCATGATCTTGTGCTCACTCACCTTGGGGAAGTTGGCCTGACATGAGGTTTCTGTACGTCGGCTCGTCGCTTTGCCCAGGCTTCCTTCAGACATTCCCTCACGAGTTTGCCCTTGCCATCGGCTAGAAGTTTATGGCATACGTCCTGTTAGGAAGAGGTTTGTTTTCTCGGTTTGCCGCCTGGTTTCCCGGCGGTGCCACACTATTTCTTCCATGAGAAATGGTGCCAGTGGCTACTCTTCAGGGGACTTTCACCCCATTAATTCACGCCCATGCCGGGCGTACACAAGGCATTCAACCGGACAGCTAACCGCGGTTTTGGTCATGGATTTTGATATTTTCCCGGTCGGCGTTTTCTCCATGCCCGGTGTCGTTAGCCGCCGGTTAATTCGGTCGTTTCGCGAAAACTCACTCCGTCATATGGTCCGTGAGTTTTCTGCTTCGCTTAACGTTCTATTGGTGTCTTGAATCAATATTGCCTGTCATAACCCATGAATGACTCTCCCCTGTTGAAACTCCCCAACACGTACCGTGCTTTTTTTGGAGCGTTTCCGTCCTTTGCTGGGGCATCTGCCGTGGTGAACGGGCTGGCGCGCAACTGCTCAAATTCATGGGACTCCTGCACCTTGCCCGGCAGGGAACACTGGAAGCCGCCTGGTTCAGGCCTTTACCCAGTGTGTTGATTCAGCAGATTCTTTCCTGTCTGTATGAAAAAAAGCAGATCACCCTGCCTTCGCTCATCAATCTGTTTCCCGAACAAGCTTCGACTTTGGAACAACTGGTTTTCAACATGCAATCCCAAGGCTGGTTCCGCGCCCCCAAAACTAGCAAACTTCAGGGCTTGATGCTGTCCCCTGCCTGGCGTTACCGGGATTTTTTTCTGGAACGAAAAATCTGGAGCAACTTTCCTGAAGCCGAAGAAGAATACAGTCTGGAACTGTCACAGGAAGCACTCGCCGATTTACCATTATCGCTGGTAAAGCAACTCAAACCGGGAGATCGGGTGCAACTGGCCGGAAAATATCTGCAAATCATGGAAATTGACCATGGCGAACACAAACGGGTCCAGGCGCAACCGTCCAAAACCGTGGATGACCGTGAATTGATCTGGCTGGGCACAGGAATGAGAGGCTCGTGGGAAGTGGCTCAGGCCATCCATGAGTTGTTCCAGACTGTGGATATTCCAGAGTTTTCCAAACGGTTCGGACTGTTTGATCGCACCCGGAGTTTGCTACAAACAGAACTGGAGCGTTATCAAAAGGTTGTCACGCTGGCAAACGGGATTCAGGTCAACCGGACCCGTGAAGGATTCTGGCGTTACTGGACGTTTCTGGGAGCACTAGGAAACCTGATTCTTCAGTGGGTTGTGGAACACCATCCGCCGTTTCAGGAGCTGGAAAATTTTTCTGTCACTTCCGATGAATTGGGGGTGACATGCTCGCATGAAGTGGATTTTGGAAAATTGAAACTGCCGCTGGATCGTGACCAGTTACGAATCTGGGTTCAACAGCATGAATCCGGTTTACGCAATCTGTTCGCGCTCAACGAATACTGGCAATTCTTACCCGGTGAATTTCAATTGTCAGAATTGTGTGGCTTTGTCACCGATGACCGCTTGCTGACCGCATACCGTAATTATCACGACATGGGTTCCGACATTGTGAAAGGTGAGGCTTCATGGCTGGAATTCAACAGCAGTTCAACCATATCCCAACCTCCGCAGGAAACGCCTCACTGGCCGGTCGCGGAAAATCTGCTTGAAACGGAACGGGAACGCTGGCGGAAACAGCTTGCTGACTTAGCCGGTCATCAGAGCGCAGTCGCCCAACCCGCAACACCCGATCAATCAGGCGTTCTGACAATCACCGGAACCTTGCTCAGCGAGTACCTGCGACATCAGCAATGTCAACTCTGGCTGGACTGGAATTTCCGGAAAATCGCTGATGCCGATGCGCCATTTTCAGCGGATTCCTTACAAGAGTGGCGGCTGGAACAGGGACAACTCCATGAAGCGAAAACGCTGGGCTGGCTGGAAGAACATCACCCCGGATCATTGCTGGAAATGCCTGACACCGGGGACCAGCGACGTTTATCTCTGCAACAACGATTTACTTTATTCTGGAACGTGTTGAAACAGATGGAAACCGGCGGAGAGGAACCGGTGCCACGATATATCGCTCATCCGGTTTTGCGGTTTGCACAAGAGGAACATCTGGAATGGATCGGCATTCCGGATCTGCTGAGAATTTCTCGAAGCGAAAACCAGTATCTGCTGGAAATCGGTGACATCAAACACAGCCGGCAACCGCATTATGGGCACAAATGGCAAATAGCGTTTTATGCGCACGTCCTGCGAAAATTGCTGATTCATGCCAACTTTCAGCATATTCAGGTGGCCAACACAGGATTTTTGCTCACACGCCCTCCCAAAAATCAGGCAGAACCTGTGGAACATTTGGTGGATCTGATACCCTATTTGGCGACCATGCCTGTTTTGCTGAGAAACATGACGGAGTTGGCGAACCATTCGCCATCCACCGCACAATATTTCATGCAACCCCATTGTGATTCGTGCCCGTTCTTTACGCGATGTTATGCTGAAGCACTCACCAGTCACGAAATCCAGTTCCTTCCGGGAATGAGCCCGGGTGTGGCCGCCATGCTTCAGCAACAACAGATTCAGCGGTTTCATCAATTCAAAACGTTTCTGGAGCAATCAGAGGCGTTGTTCAGCCCTCAAAAACAGCGGTTCAGCAATCCACTGGTCGCCATGACCGAACAGCAAATTCGCTTGAAGCAGTCTGTCACCCGACAGTTTCCGGGCAATCTGGATTTTGCCATCTTTGTTCATCTCAGTCAGCATCCATCGCTGGATCACCCGCTATGTCTGGGTTGGAAAGTCTGGAATGTGTCGCACTCTGCCGAACAGCATTCCCCGGTGTTTGAGCAAAACTGGATTCTCACCAGTCTTGAGGAATGGAATTCCCTCTGGAATACGTTTTCAGCAGACTTTTCGAGACTGTGGCACACCATACTCCAGGCCAACCGGATTCCGCATGTCTTTTATTTCAACGCTTCGGTTTGGCAGGGACTTCAAACCTTCAAGTGTGGCAACGATCTGGATTATCTGTGGCATTCCCTGATTCCGAGCCACACGGATCTGCAAAGTCTGTTGCGTCAGCACTTTGACTGGCCTGTTCCCGGAACCTTATCACTGAGTTCCTTGCAACGGATTCTGGGTTGGCCTTCAACGCTCCAGTCGTTCAATACCGATTCGCATCTGTTTCAGGAAACCCCCATCCCCCGTTTACTGCTGGAATATCTTCTTTCAGGTCAAATTTCCGGGCAGAAACATGAGCCGATGGAAGCGTCTCATCCGTTGAAACAGGCAGAGCAATGGCTGGAAACAATTTTAGTGCTGGAACTGGATTTATGGAAATGGCTCACAACCCGGATTAAAAGCCAATGGTATCCTGCCAGTGAGGAACTTCCGGGAGCGCAAACTGAATCCCTGTCCCGCAATTTCCGGAATTTTGTGGAACGTGAAAAACAGGAACGGGAGGATGCTGTTCTGAATCTGCAACAGCGTCCGTTGCCTGAACGGGTTGAGTTGTTCAGGGCCGCGGGTCCCTTGCACTGGAAAGAAACAACGCTGGATGATGAAGGACGGTTTCTCTATTGTTTTCAGGCACCTGAAAATCAGGTTTCCTCAAAATTCCGGGAAGGCGATTTCCTCAAACTCCCTGCGTTGGGTATCGCTGATTTACAGGAAGGATGGCCCGTGATTCTGATGCGTCATGATCCGGTACGAGGTGAATTCTGGTTGCGCTCCCGGCAGGGGAAACTCATGGTCCATGCACAAGCCCGCTATTCGTTGGATGAAGATATCACCGACTGGAATTCCGCCAAGTTGATTCACGCCATTGAAACTGTCTTTGAAACCCGTTCTCACCGGCCTTTGAAACAATTGCTCGAAGGTCATGTTTCGGGACATCCACCCCGGGAAGTTCTGAATTGGGTAGAACAATGGCTAAAGGAATGGAATGGATTGGCCCGCTTGAATTCCACTCAACAAACCGCGTTGAAACTGCCCTTCACCCGAAACCTGTCCTTGATCGAAGGTCCTCCCGGTACCGGAAAAACCCATTTACTGGGCTGGATTTTGATTGCCCTCATACAGCAGGCGCAAGCTTGCCGACAACCCTTGCGGATCGTTGTCAGCGCCCTCACCCATCAGGCCATTGATCAGGTGCTGGAAAAAGTGGTATCGCTGGTTCAACGGCATGGGTTGCCAAATTTTCCGGCCAAAATTTATAAATGGGGCCGCATGGATTCTGCTGAAGAGGAACCACCAGCATGGCGCGTTCAGCCCTTGAGCGGCAAGGCGGAATTGGAGGCGGAACCCTATGTAATACTGGGCGCGACAGGCTTTGGCCTGTATCAGTTGTTTGGGAGTCAGTCTGGCGAGTTTCCCGGATTTTTTGACTGGGTGGTGTTTGATGAAGCGTCACAAATGTTGTTGCCGCAGGCGTTGCTCGCATTGCTTTATGGCCGGGAGCAATTCTTGTTTGTGGGTGACACACGGCAATTGCCGCCCATTATTCTTGGAAACTATAAAAGCGCGTCTTCCGCCATGTTTCCGGCAAAATCCATTCTGGCGCATCTGCTGGAACGGTATCCGGATCAAGCGCATGTCAGACTGAACCTGACCTACCGCATGAATGACGTGATTTGTGAATTTCCCAGCCGACTCTGGTATGAGGGCGAATTGCGACCAGACGTTGGTAATGCGAGGAGTCGTCTGAGCTTGAAATCGGGTGACTTTGATGAACTGGAAAGGTTGCTGGACCCTGAACATCCCGTCACGCTGGTGTTGATGGATCATCAGAATTGTGTCCAGACTTCGGTTCAAGAAGCAGAACTGGTGTCTAAACTGGCCCGGCGTCTGTTGTCTCGCCACCAGAAACAACCGGAAGATATCGCGATCATTTCTCCGCACCGTGCCCAGAATAATTCCATCCGACAGATGTTACAGAAAATGATGGATCGTTTGCCTGAAAATTTACCTGTCATTGACACGGTGGAACGCATGCAGGGCGCTGAACGGGACATCATTCTCTTTTCGCTCACGGCCTCGGATCCGGATTCGCTGGAAAGTCCGTTTCTCAATGATCCAAATCGACTGAATGTCGTATTGACTCGTGCTCGTCACAAACTGGTGATGATCGGCAGTGTGGCGTTTTTCAGGCATATTCCCTCCACCGAAGACGCCTTGCGGTCGCATGCCTGTTTCAAGCAGTTTCTGGATTATTGCACCGGGCGGAATTCCGTATTTTACCTCAACTCGGAAAACAGCCTTGAGGCAGGATCGTGAACAGGGGAAAACGGTTCACTTCAGTTTGTAGGTGAAGTTGATCATAAATTCATTCTGGCTGGAATAGCCATAACGGTTGGAATAGGTGGGAATGGTGATGCCTAACTCCATATCGTTCTTGCCGGATAAAAATCCGAATTTCGCTTCCATCACTCTGTTTCCGGAGGAATCACTCCACACCAAATCATTATCTCCCGCAAGTCGGCTGGAAACGGTCATGAAATAGCGGTTGCCCCGTCCCAGTACAGGCACTTCGTCAGCCACATTGAAATCCACAGTGCCTACCAGTTTGACTGCGGTATCCAGTGAAAAACGGTCTTCAAACCGGGCGACATAGGGAATTGACAAATACCATTTGACGTATTTGTCAAACATCCAGGAATAAGGCAAATCGACCGATGTCTGGCTGTCTTCCGTTTTATCTTTGGAATTGGCGAGTGGGCCCACATCAAAACCCAGCAGATCCTTCAGAACGGCTGGTGCGGGCAAGGGGGCTTCTGCCTGTTCATGTGTTTCCGTCTCTGATCGGGTTCTGACTTTTTTCTGGGCCGCATGAGCAGGCATATCTTGCTCAAAGTTTGTCTCCCGGGACAGGTAATCAAGCGGAAGCGTTTCGTCAACAGGATCATCCTGCTTTGAGTTTGCTGATGAAGGCCATGTCTGCTGTGAATTTTCCGCAAGCTGTTCAAAGGTGAATATCCCTGTGGATTTCCAGTTATTTTGTTTGCGGCGAGTCGGGGCGGCGGGATAATATCCGGTCTCCGGTCTTAGATAATTGTAAGCAATCTCATCCCGTGTCTCATGGATTTCGGGAATAATTTCTTTTTCAGGCACAGGTTCTTCAGTGGTTGCCGGTGTTTGTTCAGTAAGAATATTTTCAGGAAAAACGGGTAATGCTTCCATAGAAAACGCATCGGAATGAGAACTTTCCAATGGAACATTACGGGGAAATTCAGAACTGTCCCGCCTGACACAAATAACTATGGCAATAATGGCTGTCAGTGAATAAAACAGCCCCCATCGAATCCATTTTGTCATTTGCGTTCTTCAAGAAACCGGGTTTTTAATTGATGCAGGCACAACGCCTGATTGGAAAAAATCCAGTCGACGCCTCTGTTGATTTCTCGAAACAAGGCATTGAGCGACTCAATAAATCCTGTTCCCACCTGCTGTCCGGCCTGCCGGTGCCGATTCACAAACCTGTTGGTCATCAGGGCGTAATGGCCTGTGATGCCTCCATAATTTTTCTGGAGTGCGTCATGACTCAATGTTGGCAGATTGATTTCTGCCACAGACAACAACGATGACCGCGGAACAAAAGTGGTGTATTGGAACATTTCAGGATGGAGTGTGATGAGATGGAAATCCACCGCGGGCGTTAAATTCTGAAACAACTGGCGGAGAATATCTGACTGTTTTTCTGGTTCAGGGTAATGTTCCTGCTTGAGTTCCACCATCAGATGCAGTTTTTTGCCATAACGCTGGATCAATGCTTCCAGCGTCGGAATCACCGGGAACTGCTGTCGGACTTCCGGCATGGTCATTTGTGAAATCACGTGAGAACTTCCGAACAGCCTCCTTCCATCCGTATCATGAAACACCACCGGACATAAATCACGGGTCCAGCGAATATCCAGTTCGATTCCCCACAGTCCCGCCTCCAGGATGGGATCAAACGCGGAAAAGGTATTTTCAAACACTGTCCGGTTGTCGCGTTCGCCTCGATGGGAGATGATTTTGCAGGCTTCAATTTTTGATATTTCCGGAACAGGCTGTGGCCAGTGCTTGAAAAAATGATCCACTGACCAGTGAAAGGGTTGTTCGATCCAACCTGGAACACTCATATTTTTCCTAACCCGGCATAACCGGAACCATTTTTTGCCCTTGTGCACAAAATGACACTTGTCAGACTAATGTGTTATTTCAATTCTCGAAAAATCACCTGAATGGGATGATTGGGATTGAAATGCCGGAATCGTTCGACCTGGCTACGGCATGAAAAACCGGTCACCACCACCCGCTCTCGTTGGAGTGGATTATCCGGGATATGTTTGGCCCAGCTCAGCTCATAAATGCCTCTGGACTCCTCAGCATGATTGGCTTCATGGCCATAGGTTCCCGCCATGCCGCAACAGCCGACTGAGAGTGGTTTCAGCTTCAGACCGAACATGGCAAAGACTTCCTGCCATTGTTTTTGCGAAAGAAGCGCTCCGGTTTTTTCCATGCAATGTCCAAGCAACTGATATTCTGATTCTGTTTTAGCCTTGAACTTCCGGAGTTGTTCTTTTTGCGTGACCAGCCATTCCTGGATCAACTGAACCTCAAATTTCATGGGTTTTTCCAGCAGTTCAGGATATTCATCCCGATACGTCAGGACAACACTGGGGTCCACCCCGATCATCGGAATTCCACATACGGCAATCTGTTCCAGAAGCAACGAGTTTTCATGAGCGATGTCTTTGAATTTTGAAAGAAAGCCTTTCACATGCAGAGGCTTTCCATTGGGATGATAGGGCGCAATGTAAACCTGATATCCCAGAAATGAGAGAAAATCATAAATATCGAGCACCAGGTTGGATTCATAAAACGAGGTGAAGGCATCCTGTAGCAAAATCACACTTTTTGCTTTTTGTGCTGGCGACAACTGTTTCAGTTGGTCTATCCGGAATTCAGGAATATTCCGTTGCCGGATTCCTGTGGATAGGGGAATTCTGCTGAATTTCGGCAGGTCTACCAAGCCAATCATGTTGCGAAACAGCCATTGCACAGGCTGGCTTTTTAAAATGGCGTTCACCAGCAAGGGAAACCGTGACGCGAACACCCCGATATATTCCATACTGGCAATGAAATAATCCTTGAGGGGTCTGAGATATCGGGTGTGGTAGGCATCCAGAAAACGACTGCGGAACGAGGGCACATCCACATGTACAGGACATTGGGTGGCACAGGCTTTACAGGCAAGGCATCCAGCCATCGCGTCATAGACTTCATGCGAATAGTCGTAGTCCCGGTTTTTTTGAAAAGTATTAAAAAATCTGCCAATCCATTTGCCGGGAATTCCACCCCAAACAGGAACCGCTGGTGTTAGCGAGAGTCGGCGGAGCCATTCCCGCATCAATCCAGCCCGGCCTTTGGGGGAATGAATCCGGTCTCTGGTAATTTTGGAGGAAGGACACATCACATCATTCGGATCATAATTGAAACAGGCGCCGTTGCCATTGCAACTGATGGAGGTTTCATACGTGATCTGAAACTCCGGTTTGATCTGACGGTCATAATGCCCACGAAGCGGAGCCTCCACCTTGACGAGTTTGTTTTCCATGGAAAGGGGCGCGACAATTTTTCCCGGATTCAATTTGTTGAACGGATCAAACGCTTCCTTGATTCGGCGCAGATCCGCATAAAGTTCCTCGCCAAAAAACTGTGGTGTGTATTCGCTACGAAAACCTTTGCCGTGTTCGGCCCACATCACACCGCCATATTTTCTGACCATTGCGACCACTTTATCGGAAATTTCACGCACCCAGCTTTCTTCGAGCGGATTCTGCATGTCGAGTGCGGGCCTAACATGCAGACAACCAACATCCACATGGCCGAACATGGCATATTCCAATCCGTATCCATCTAAAAGCGCCTTGAGTTCGCGGATGTAGCTTGCCAGATGTTCCGGCGGAACGGCAGTGTCTTCGATGAACGGGATGGGCTTCCGTTTTCCTTTGGTGTTTCCAAGCAAACCAACACCTTTTTTGCGTAAATTCCACAAAGATTTGATTTCTTCCGGTTTGTCCGTGAGGTAATAGCCGGTGGCATGTCCCGTATGTTGGTCCGGTTGTTCCATGGCCTGTCTGAACGCGTTAATTTTTGCTGTGATCGGTTCCAGTTGGTCACCGGTGAATTCCACCAGATTGATCGCACGGGTCGGTCGGTCGCCCTCATCCTGAATGAAATCCTTGACCTGCAAAAAAATCTCATCTTCCCGGGCCAGCGTCAGAATTTTTTCATCGACGGTTTCAATGGATTCAGGGTCGGCATTGACCAGGATTTCCGCGTCACTCAACGCATGATCAAACGATTCATATTTCATCACGATCAATTGCTTGAACTTCGGCATGGGTGTTATTTTCAGTTTTGCCTGCGTGATGAAGGCCAGCGTTCCTTCTGAACCGGAAAGAAGGTAATTCAGGTTGAAGGTTCCGGTTTCATTTTCATAAACTTTTGCCAGATTGTAGCCTGTCAGAAACCGGCTGAGTTTGGGGAATACCTCTTTGATCAAGTCCTGTTTTCGGGTGACGATTCCATCCACCTGCTGATGAATCAGGCCCACCATGTCAGTTCGTTCCTTGACCAGTTCCAGTGGCTCAGTGGCCAGTGGTTCCGCATCCCATAGCGTGCCATCGGAAAGCACACAGGACAGCGCCAGAATGTGGTTGCTGGTTTTTCCGTGAACCCGTGAACCCTGGCCGCAGGCATCGGTATTGATCATGCCGCCGAGCGTGGCCCGGTTGCTGGGAGAAAGATTCGGTGCGAAAAAGACTTTATGGGGACGCAAAAATTCATTCAACTGATCCAGCACAACTCCGGGCTGAACCAACACCCAGCCTTCTTCCAGGTTCAACTCCAGAATCTGGTTCATATGCCGGGAACAGTCCACCACGATACCAGACGAAAGGGATTGACCGTTGGTTCCGGTGCCGCCGCCCCGTGGTGAAAACTGAATTTCCTTAAATGGCTCTTCAGTAGCGATTTTCAGCAAGGTAACAATATCCTGCTGATCTCGTGGATAGACCACAGCCTGAGGCAGAATCTGGTAAATACTGTTGTCAGTAGCTGTTATCAGGCGGGTTCCCAGATCATCCTGAATTTGTCCGCGGAAGCCTGAGGTTCGGATTTTTCCGAGAAATTCAGAATACAGCCAGTTGAGGGGAACTTGTTCATCCAGACGTGGGATCATAAATTAATGTTCCATGAAGGTTTAGAATTTTGGGGAATTAAATATGGTTAAATCAAGGAAGGTGTTCCAGATCATCGAGATCTTTATAAGCAATAATCAACTTTCTCCTCGTTAAGCAATCTCAAAAAATCCTTGAAGTCGCTCGGTAGCTCGATGTCCACAATTGATCCTTCTCAATTTTTCTACATGTTTCAACCGTTCCTGGGGGGGCTGTTGACTCCAGTATGATCTGGAGTCCTCATCATCTAGCGAAGATGATATTGAAATCACGGTTCGATCCATTTTCAAAAAATCACCATTCAATAGCTTTCAAATTCAGGATATGACACCCAGTGTTTTGGCTCGTTCCACAAAATAGGTCACGTTTTCAAAGGGTGTTTGTGGCAAAAGACCATGATTGAGATTCAAGATATGTCGTTTCTTTTGTGTCTGTGCAAAGCATTGCTGAATGGCCGCATCAATGTCTTCGTGAGTGCCTTCCATCAACAGCCGGTTGTCCACATTTCCCTGAAACACAATTTCAGGCTGACTTTGGGCCATCGCCTGATCGAGTTGCACACAACTGCCTACGCTCATCACCCGGGCGCCACTTTGAAGCATGAGATCAACAAACGAGCATTCTTTCGTGAACAAAATGCCGGGGGCTTGAGGCTTGAGTCCGGCAAAAATCCGTTGATGGGTGGGTTGGACATGCCGTTCATAAATATCTCGTGGCAGGACATCGGCAAATGATTCAAAGAGTTGTACCGCATGGGCGCCATTGTCGATCTGGTAATTCAGATAGTCGATGGTCATGACTGTCAGGTGGTCCATCAAACTGTCAATCATCTCCGTGTTTTCACGGATGAATTTGAGAATCTCCGGAATCTGATGTCCCGGAGATTTTCCGGCAATCATAAAAAAAGCCAGCGTCATGGGAGCGCCGGCAAATCCCAGCAAAGGCAAGGCTCCGTGGAGTTCCCGTTGAATATTTCGCAGGGATTTTCCTACGACCGGCACATCCGTTTCCGGGTCGAGAAACCGAAGGCTTTTAACTTGAGAACGGGAAACAATGGGGGTATCCAGTACCGGCCCGGGACAAAAGCGAAAAGGCGCTCCAAGCGGGCTGAGAGGAGTGAGAATATCCTGAAACACAATGATCGCGTCTACCCCGATTCGCTGTGGCAACAGGGAGACCCGCACCACCTGATCCACATCCAGAAAGATTTCTTCCAGCGGTCGGGGATACTGTTCACGCAATTCACGGTAAAGCGGGTCGGTTCTTCCAGCCTGGCGCATCATCCAGACCGGAATTCGGGGAATCGGCATGCCCCATGCGGCTTTCAGCAGGAGATCGTTGTCTAGTCGTGGGAGTGTAACAGGAGTTTCAGTCATAATCATTCCTTGAGAAAATTGAATCATTCCTTGAAATTATTCAGCCACAGGGGGCAGAACATACTCTGTATTGTGAGTCTCTGGGGCAATGCCAAAACAGTTATCTGAACCTTATAAATCATCCACATTTTAGGGATCCCGGAAAGAATGTCAATGTTAGAGTCACCTCAGGCCTGCCTCCGTTGTCAAAGCACGTATATCCTGGTTGAGTGCATATCCAACGTGCAATATGCCAAAGCCAGTATCTGTACCTGTTTTTCCAGACCATGCGCCATTTGTCAGGGAACCCGGTTTATTTTTCATCGTGACAAACATGGGCGTGACCTGGCACTGCCCTGCCCGACCTGCGAACCTCTCCGGCATAAGGTCAACCTTTACAATGGTGCGAGAATTCCCAAGAAATACGCATCCAGTCGCATGGATCCTCAGGAGAAGGATGACTCCAACAAGATGGCCTATATGTATCTGCAGACGATTCTGAAAAACCTGGAACCGGGACAACAGGCTTCGCCTCAGGGGGATGAACCGGAAGATGGCCTCAAGGGCTTGATGCTCATGGGAACTCCCGGAACAGGTAAAACCCATCTGATGGCAGGATTCGCCTATCTTTGCACCATTCAACTGGGCATTTCCTGTGTGTGCCAGGGATTTTCCGAATTGTTGTCGGAACTTCGGAAAGCCTATTCAGACGGTTTATCAGAAATGGAAGTGATTGAACCCCATCTGCGGGCTGATGTGCTGATCATTGATGATCTGGGCAAGGGACGTAATACTGACTGGGAATTGATGATTCTCGACACGCTCATCACTGAACGCTACAATCGCAACAAAATCATCATGGCCACTTCCAATTACACTGAACATACCAACACGACCCTCAAGGAACGGATTCTTACCAAAGATAAATCGGATGTTGAAAAATTTACTGAAGATACACTGAGAAAGCGGGTTGGCGAACGGATTTATTCAAGATTGAAAGAGATGTGCTATTTTGAACACCTGTTGGGGCAGGATCGCCGCAACCTGCAAGATTACGGTGATTGATACCACACAGATTTTCAAGGAGAAACCCATGGAACAGCGCCCGATGAAAACCCCTGCGGATTCAAAAAGCTATATTGCCGAAATCGTTGGCGAGGAAAGTCGGTTTGGACAGCGAATGGATGCGGGGTCCCTGTTGCACATGATGGATCTGGTCGCGGCCACAGCCGCCTGGAAACATACGGGGTGCCATGTGGTCACCCTTGCGTTTGATCGGGTGGAACTGCTCAACATCATCTGCCACATGGATTATGTGCGGTATGATGCCTGTGTGATCAAGGTCGGTCGGTCATCCCTGGTGGTTCGCGTGGATGGTTTCAGCAAACCTCCGACCGAAATGGAACTTCAGGCAACCCACAGTGGTGTGATCACAATGGTCGCTGTTGACGAAAACAAACGCCCGAATCGTGATATTCCCGGAATGAGTTATCAATCAGAAGAAGATCTGGCCAATAAATTTTATGCTGAACAAAGAGATACAAAACTGGCACAGAACAAGATCGCGTTAACCCGGATTGATCAACTGGACGAAATTGGCATGGATCAACTTAAAGATCTGTTTCCACGACAGCGCAGATACACACCCTCCCAGACAGAACTCATCACCCGAAAACTGTTTCTACCGCGCCATGTCAATGCGTTAGGCAATATTTTTGGTGGTGAAATCATTGAATTGATGGAAGAACTTGCTATTGCTAATGCCCGTCAATTTACAGGGAACTTCAATGTTGTAACCATTGCGATGGAAGATGTCTTGTTTCTGAAACCCATTCAACTCGATCATTTGGTTGAGATGAAATCTGTTGTGACCTTTGTCGGGAAAACTACTCTGACAATTGAGGTTTCGGTGCGTGCGCTGGATGGCTTTCATCCGGAAAACGGCTACATCACCAACAATGGAATTTTCACAATTCTGAATTATGACCGATCCGGACAGAAAAAATTCATCAAGACCGGCCTGGATCTACAGACCGCCACACTCGCACACAAAAAAACATACCTTCGGGAATTATTCAAATATCAACAGAACTCTCGGGCATGACATTGGTATTTTATCAATTCATCTGCCTCAATAATTTACCTTTCCGAAACATGCTGTGACTCAGCAAAAATCTCAGGTGATCTCTTACGGAATTTACAAGGATCAGATGTTCCGAAGGATAAACCGAGGGTCTTGTGCGTAGTCTCTGATTTTGGATTTATCCTCTTGAAAGATCCTGGACAGAGAGCATGGCAAGGTGTTCTCAAGACCCACCGAATTCCTGTCCATTTTTATTATAATTTGTAAAAATAACAGAAATTCAGTGATTTAAATAAAAGTCATTTGGCTTAAAAAAATGTATTGACATACACAGGCTATCCGAATAAAAACTCCGTTTCACTTCTTCAGAATGAGGCTGGTATAGCTCAATTGGTAGAGCAGCTGATTTGTAATCAGCAGGTTGCGGGTTCAAGTCCCATTGCCAGCTCCACGATTTCAGCGTGGGGAGATACCCGAGTGGCCAAAGGGATCAGACTGTAAATCTGACGGCTCCGCCTTCGAAGGTTCGAATCCTTCTCTCCCCACCATTTTAATAACCCCCTGCGATGCCTGGGTAGCTCAGTGGTAGAGCATTTCCTTGGTAAGGAAAAGGTCGGCAGTTCAATCCTGCTCCCAGGCTCCAGAACTATAGTGGTGATTCATGCGGGACACGATTCAATTGGAATGCACAGAGTGTAAACGGAAAAACTATACGGCTTCCCGTAACAAGCGCACTAAAACCAGCCGGATGGAAATTAAGAAATATTGCCGCTGGGATCGTAAACACACGATCCATAAAGAAACCAAGTAAATCCGGTTTTGAGGTCTTTGAGGGAAACAGGTGTTCACCCGTTACAACTCCTCTCTTAGTGAAAGTGTAGGCCAGTAGCTCTAACTGGTAGAGCGTCGGATTCCAAATCCGAGGGTTGCGGGTTCGAATCCTGCCTGGCCTGCCATCTCCTCATAAAATTCGTGATCTGAAATCAAAACATGGTGTCATCGCAGGGACAAAAAGTCTGCTTCCTGTCTATGTTTTTCTATCAACAGGTAAGATATGTTTAGTAAGTTCAAGCAGTTTTTGGATGATATTCGAGCAGAATTTAAAAAAGTTCATTGGCCAGACCGTGATGAAACCATCAAGGCAACATCCATTGTTTTGGCTCTTTCCCTGATCGTCGCCGTATTTCTGGGCGTTGCGGACTTGGGTTTGTCTTCAATCATGAAGATGATTATTTCCTGAAGGAATTATGGCTGAATCAAACGCAGAGTTCAAATGGTATATACTGCAAGCCAACGCTGGTTTTGAAAGCAGGATTGAAAAAATGATCCAGGAACAACTTCGGCTTAAAAACCTTGGGCACCTGGTGCAGGAAATTTTTATTCCTTCCGAAGACGTGGTTAAAACCAAGGGTGGAAAAAAAAAGACGGTAAACCAGAAATATTTTCCTGGTTACATTCTGATTCACATGGATCTCCAACCTGCTCTGTGGCACTTGCTGATGGGCATCAACAGAGTTTCGGGTTTTGTGGGTGGCACAAAAGATAAGCCACTCCCACTGACCGAAAAAGAATTGCAGGACATTCGCAGCCAGATAGACCAGGGTGTTCAGCAAGCTGCTGTGCAGCAGGATTATGACTTAGGGCAGAAAGTGACGATCACTGAAGGCCCCTTTAGCAATTTCACAGGTGTGATTGATGAAATCAACCGGGAGAAAAACAAATTGAAAGTGCTTGTGAGTATTTTCGGTAGACCGACCCCCGTTGAAATTGAGTTTGATAAAGTACAGAACGCCACCTGATTCACATTGTAAGAGGCTACTATGGCAAAAGAGATTACCGCATTCATTAAATTACAAGTACCCGCAGGCAAAGCTAATCCATCTCCACCCATTGGGCCGGCTCTTGGTCAACATGGTGTGAATATCATGGAATTCTGCAAAAGTTTTAACGCTAAAACCCAAGGCATGGACACCATTGTTCCGGTAGTGATTTCTGTTTATTCCGACCGGTCATTTACGTTTATCATGAAAACGCCTCCGGCTGCGGAACTGATCAAGAAAACGCTCAAACTGGATAAAGGCTCAGCAACCCCTAATACGGCAAAAGTCGGTACTCTTTCACAGAGTCAACTGGAAGAAATCGCCAAGATCAAAATGCCGGATCTCAATTGCTATGACATTGAAGCCGCAAAAAAAATTGTGGCTGGTGCCGCGCAAAGTATGGGCGTGGAAATCGCCGGCAACTGACCGGTATTGTTCAATCAATAAACCACAACTATGTGGGAGGCAACCAGGAGTATTTATGCCGAAACTAACAAAACGACAAAAAATGATTCAGGAAAAAGTAGACCGAAATCGGGTTTATCCTTTGCAGGAAGCACTGCAAATCCTGAAAGATGTAAAATCCCCCAGATTCGACGAAACCGTGGATATTGTCCTGAAACTGGGTGTTGATTCCAGAAAAGCGGACCAAATGGTTCGCGGAAGTTGTGCCTTGCCTAATGGTCTGGGGAAAACAGTCCGCGTGATTGTCTTCGCCAAAGGTGAAAAAGAAGTTGAAGCTCGAGATGCTGGCGCGGATGTTGTGGGTGGAGAAGATCTGGTTCAAAAAATCCAGGAAGGCTGGATGGAATTTGATCGAACTATTGCCACACCAGACATGATGGGCGTTGTCGGGAAAATCGCAAAACTTCTGGGGCCTCGTGGTTTGATGCCGAACCCCAAGGTTGGCACTGTGACACTTGACGTTCGCAAAATGGTGCAGATGATCAAAGCTGGTCAGGTAGAGTTCCGTGTGGATAAAAACAGCAATTTGCATGCGCCAGTTGGAAAAGTTTCTTTTGACAATCAAAAGCTTGCTGAAAATATCCATGTATTCATGGAAACTATTCTGCGAATCAAACCGTCTACATCCAAAGGTGTTTATCTGAAGAGTTGTACTATCAGTTCAACGATGGGACCTGGCATCAGGGTGGATACGTCAACCCTGTAATTAAGTATTGTGTTGTCGAAGACAGCAGGGGCCCCTGAGGGCTTAATAGTTCACCCTGCCGAGATAGCAAGAATTTCGCTTTTATCCGCTTTTCTGCTTCCGGTTCGGAGTTCTCAAAGGAACTCCTGTCTTTCTGTTTTCGCTTCCATTAAAAATCCGTTCTGATTTCAGAGCGTTTTACCGTTGATCTGGAATACAGTGACATGTATTTCCAACGGATTTTGTTCCCCTGTGAATTTCCAGAGAGTTGCTGGAAAGCGGGGATTGGTTATCACTTCTCAAAAAGCGAGGTGTTTGTGGATAAAATATCAAAAGAAGCGGTGGTTCAGGAGCTGAAAACTGTTTTCAGCAAGGCATCTTCTGCTGTTTTGGTCGATTACCGCGGAATGGAAAACAATAAGGTTGTGGAGTTGCGCAAGCAGCTTTATGACAATGCTTCCAAGATGAAGGTAGTCAAAAATACGTTGGCCAAAATCGCGGCAAAAGATACTCCTTTTGAAAAAATTACCGATAAATTTGTTGATACCCGTGCCATTGTTTTTAGTGAAAAGGATGCAGTTGCCCAGGCAAAAATACTGTCAACCTTTTCCAAAGCAAATCCGGCATTAGTGATTCTGGGAGGTTTGCTCACAGATAAGAAAAAAACATCCGTGTTGAATCCGGATGAAATTAAAGTACTGGCAGAACTGCCTCCAAAAGAGGAACTACTTGCCAAATTGTTGTACTTGATGCAGGCACCTGCGTCACAATTTGTAAGAACTTTGAACGAAGTTCCCGCCAAATTTGTGCGTGCATTGTCCGCCATTGCTGAATCAAAAAAATAACCCTGAACTCATGGAGCTGTTATGTCAGAAATAACAAAAGAACAAGTGATTGAATTTATTTCCAATATGTCCGTTCTTGATTTGTCCCAAATGGTCAAGGAACTCGAAGAAAAATTCGGTGTGAGCGCCGCCGCTGTTGCTGGTCCCGCGGTTGCTGTTGCTGCCGCTCCTGCTGAAGCTGCTGCTGAACAAACCGAATTTGCGGTTATCCTGGCCGCTGCCGGAGAAAAGAAAATCAATGTGATCAAAGAAGTTCGTGCGATCACTGGTTTGGGACTCAAAGAAGCCAAAGACTTTGTTGAAGCCGCTCCTCAAAAAGTGAAGGAAGGAATTACCAAAGAAGAAGCAGAAGCCATTAAAAAACAACTGGAATCCGCTGGTGCTTCCGTAGAAATCAAGTAAGCGTTTTATGTTGGGGCGAACCCTTGTGCTCGCCCTGATATTTTGAATGAATCCTGATTATCCTCCTGACTGTTCCCTGTTTTTCTTTTTCTCTCCCTGAATCACTCTGACAAGCGTGTCGTTGTTTACTTTGGGTACTGGCAGTGAATCAAAATAGTCTTTTGGTTCATAGACTTCGATATTTTCAAAGCCACAGTGACTCATCATTTTTCTGATTTCCTGATCATTGTCAAAATGCAGGTGAACACCGCCTCTGGCCACTACCTGCAAGGCTTTGGAGCTGGCCTGAACCAATGGAAAATGTGGATGATCCGTGAAATGGCCATAATTATCCAGCAGGTACCACCCGCCGACACTGTTTCCAAGCGTTCGTGCGATTCGTGACCAGAGTTGAGCCACAGTTTCGAGATTGAAATAGTTGATCAATCCTTCGCTGATAATGACCACAGGCTGTTGAGGATCACAGTATTTACGAATCACTTCCGCTAAACTGTCTGGTCCCTCATCCAGAAGAATATTACAGGGAATAACCTGATGATTGGCCGATGAAGTGATTTTTCCCAGAATTGATTTCTTTCTCTTGCTCATTCCTGTTAGATCTGTTTCCAGATACCGCAATCCTTGCGCTTCGAAACTTTTCGAGCTGTGCAGGTGATTTGAATATGTTGTAGAACAGGAATACACTGGATTTTGCGTTATTTTCCCCCAAAAAGAACCTTTTGATGCGAGAATCCTATGTCCAATTATGAAATCAAGATCCAG
>JADFZZ010000045.1 GCA_015232315.1 SAR324 cluster bacterium
GCGGTTTGAGCGTTTGACGGTTTGCCGTTGATAGAGTTTTTTTGCCCCATGGCTTTGAGCACATCATGGAACTTTCGTCGGGAATGAGCCCAGCAACCCGCATGAATGATGGCTTGTTCCAAATCCAGAAAGTCGTAACCGGCATAACCATCGGTCTGTACCACGCCCCGATATCCCTGGAGCAAATCTCTGGCGATCCCGGCCGACCGGGTTTCACTATAATGAAAGAATACCACCGGACAAGCGCGCGTACCACCCCGCATCACCCAGATATAAGATTTTGTGGAAGGGGCGCGTCCGGCTTCTTTCAAGACCTGGAGTGTGGTTTCGTCCATTTGAATCAAAGGCCCTAAGAGCGTACTGTTTTTCAGCAAAGCCAGCAGAGGTTCACAGACTTTGGCCGTATGGATCGCCCATTGACTCATCGAAGTTCTGGACAATTCCACGCTCAGACGGGCAAACTGCTTTTCCTGACGATAAAAGGGCAACGCGTCCACAAATTTGGACGTCAGAATATGCGCCAGCAGTCCGGAACTGACCCGGCTTTTGGGCAGGATTTGTGGAAGAACCGGAGCCATGGACACCGTCGGACCGGGATCGTCCACCCCTTCACAAGTTTTACAGGCATACTTGGGACGAATATGCACCAGCACCTGAAGTTTGGCGGTAGGGAGACCGGCGGGTCGCCCCTACAACCTTTTGTCTTCGCAACCAGAAGATGTGTTTGCCCCCTACTACGACCTGTGAATATGATAAAACAGGTGGACATTTATTCCATGACTTGTCACAACTAATCATGTCTTGATTCCATCTGTTTGAACAGGATGCGGATGTCTTTATTCAAGCCATCTTATCGGATTATAACTCATAACAAGGGGGAGGTTATGCCAGCCATTAAATCATTCATTCAGCTCATTTCAATCATCATGCTTCTGTGGAGCACCACTGCCTGTGATTTTGAGCAGAAAACAGTAAAGGTTGACCCCCCCCAAACGCCGGACGCAATCCAGACCGACAGTATGAACAAAACGGTCGAACCATCCGGACCCGTCGAACTTTCTGATAAATACAGTGGTAAATACAGCATTGCCTTCCACTTCCAGGGCCGGGTCACAGCCATTGTGGATCTGATCATTGAACTGGGCGCGTTTGAAGGAATCATTCAGGATACCCAGGGGCAGGTTGTCAAAGCCAGGGGATTTGTTCTGGATGATGGGAAAATGCAATTTTCAGAACTCAAACTGCTCAATGACACCAATGCGCCTGTCACAGGCGAAGGACAAATTGCTGAAAACGGATCGGTAACCGGTAGCTTTACCATCAACGGTTATAACGGAACTTTCGATGGCTTCCGCTACTCTGACCAGAAAACCTCGGTGTATAACGGACGCTATCAGGTCGAATTCAAGAAAGCCGGGGATATTGTCGCAACCGGAACCATTGACATCACCGATGAGGGAATTGCCGGAACCTTGAAGGACAAAGATCAATACACAGTCCGTATTGTCGGGCGTGTGAATGAAAATGGAAAAATCGTGTTGAACACCGCATCTTTCAGCAGTGGCATATTGATGACCATCACTGGAAATGTCCAAAATGGAAATATTGAAGGGACCCTTTACACTCAGGAAGGTTCTGTTGGTGAACTCAAAGGCGCATCTGTTCAAGCCTCCGAAACAGGAACCGCTGATTATCTTTCCACAACGACCAGCACATTGATCCAGTCTTCCACAGCCAGCGATTCTTCGACAAAACTTTTGGCGCTGCCAAGAGATTTTCTGCTTCAGACTCCTCCAGATCTCCCTGTGTCGATTGATGGTTTAGGCAGTGCACCGGATGGTTCAGGGGTTGATTTCAAGTGGGCGATTATTGAAAAACCTGAGCAAAGTGATCCGGTGTTGACTGGCACCAAAACATCCCAACCTTCATTTTTCTCAAACAAGCCCGGTGTTTATAAAGTAGAAATGACTGTCAGCAATTCACAGGACACCGGTAAAGCCATCATCACCATCATTGTGCTGGAAAAAGAAACCGGCACAAACAAAACTTCCACGACAGGTCCCAACTCACAAAAATCAGCCATTGTGCTGGATGCGAACTCTTATGCGGTTGGAGATTTTGCGGTAACCTGGACTCCTTCGCTGAACGTAGCGTTTGTGATTCGGCATCAGCAGGCTCCAGAAAAAATTCTGTTCAGCGCAGACCCCCTGAAATTTCTGGCCATTGGGAAATCATCGTTGAACGCCCACGAAAAACGGGGATCATTCACCATTGATGAAAACATTCAGATGACCTGTAAATCGCCAGCCATCGAAAAAATTGTGAGCGAAGGTGCCGATCTGGTGGTGTCAGGCCGTTTCAGGGATGATGTCGAGGCCTGTCATCAAACATTCAAGGTCCGATTCAAACAGATTCAACCGGGGCATCTTCAGTTTGCGGTCACTCCTGAAAACAAGGATTTCAATTACATCGAACTGAATTATGATTCCAATCCCGCAGAAAAATTCTATGGATTTGGCGAGCAGTTCACTTATCTCAATCTCAAGGGCCAAAATGTTCCAATCCTGTCGCAGGAAGGCGGAGTGGGTCGAGGACGCACGGAAATCAGCAATCTGATCAACATAGCGTCGCCAGGTGCTGGTGGCAATACGTTCACCACCTACTATGGCGTGCCTCAATACATCACCAGTCAGAACAGGTCTGTGTTGCTCGAAAATACAGAATATGTGGTGTTTAATCTGGAAAATCCGGCGCAGGTCAGGATCCGATTATTTGCGAATCAAATGACCGGACAGGTGTTATACGGTGACAGTATGCTGAAACTGATTGAACGGACCACCGAATACACCGGGCGTTTTCCCGTACCCCCTGAATGGGTGAACAACGGCGCCATTGTCGGCATCCAGGGGGGAACTGATTTTGCCCGTAAAGTTCTGAATGATCTGAAACAGAATGACACGCCTGTCGCCGGATTCTGGGTTCAGGACTGGGTTGGAAAACGAAAAACCATTGCCGGTTCTCAGCTCTGGTGGAACTGGGAAGTGAGTGAATCCCGTTATCCGGGATGGAAACAACTGGTGGATGATCTGAACCGGGAAAACATTCAGGTGTTGGGATACATCAACACGTTTCTGGTCGATGCCACTACCCGTGAAGGCGGTGTGAAACGGAATCTGTATCAGGAAGCAAAAGACAACGATTATCTGGTGCATAATGAGTCAGGCGATGTGCTGGCTGTCACCAATACCGATTTTGACGCGGCGATGGTCGATCTGACGAATCCAGAAGCCAGACAATGGCTGAAAGAGGTGATCAAAACAGAAATGCTGGATAAGGGATTGCGCGGCTGGATGGCAGATTTTTCAGAAGCTCTGCCGTTTGAGGCAGAATTGCATTCCGGTGAATCAGCCGCGAGTTATCACAACAGATACCCCATGGAATTCGCCCAACTCAACCGTGAAGCCATCCGTGAAGCCGGACTGGAAAATCAGGTGCTGTATTTCAATCGTTCAGGATATACCCGCAGTCCGCAATTCGGATCCATGTTCTGGGAAGGCGATCAGATGGTCACCTGGGATGGGCAGGATGGCTTGATCAGTTCAGTGAAAGGACTTCTCAGTGGCGGTTTTTCCGGACTCACACTCAATCATAGCGATATCGGGGGTTACACCTCACTGGCCGCCCAGGCACCGATCATCGGCTGGCAGGGATTCCGACGGGAAAAAGACCTCTTGCTGAGATGGATTGAAACCAACGCGTTCACTTCTGTGTTCCGTACCCATGAAGGCAATCAGCCTGAAGCCAACGCCCAGTTTTACAGCGACAAAGACAGCTATCAGCATTTCAGCAGATTTGCCAAAGTGTATAAAGCCCTCGGATTTTATCGCAAACAACTGTTTGAGGAAGCCGCCGCCAAAGGTTATCCGGTGGTTCGGCATCCGCTTTTGCATTATCCTGATGATCCTGTGTTTGCTGATATGAAAGACGCGACCATCCAGTTCATGCTGGGAAGCGAACTGATGATTGCGCCTGTGGTTCAGAAATACACCAGCACCCGCGATGTGTATCTGCCCAAAGGCCTGTGGGTGAATTTGTGGGATCAGCAAACCTATGGCAATCCTTATGAAGGAATCTGGTTGAGAAACGTGCCTGCGCCCTTGGGCAAACCCCCGGTGTTTTATCCGGCGGAGTCCACCATTGGTCCTCAAATAGTCGCGGCGTTGCGTGCAGAAAAGATTCTTGGGCCAGACACCCCGGTTGAACTGAGCGAAGTGGATGAACGTGGATTCCGCATCAATGGACAGTATAAAATTTTGCGTGGTGGAACCCTGCAATGGTTCAGAATCCCTGAAGAAGCCTGGGAAGACCGTATCAAACGCTTCAAAGCCATGGGCATGAACACGATTGATATGTATGTGTCATGGAACTTTTCCGAACCACAGGAAGGCGTATTCAATTTTGACAATCCCGGCATCACCCGTTTTCTGGAGCTGGTCAAAAAACATGGATTGTATGTTTATTTCAGGCCGGGGCCGTATATCACCAATGAAATTGATGGCGGCGGTGTTCCAGCGTGGTTGTTGACCAAAACCACCAAAAAAGACATCCGTGAAGACGGCAAACCCAATTTACGGACTCAGGATCCGGATTATCTGGACTATGTTGAAAAATACTATGACCGCTTGAACAGCGTCATCAAACCTTATCTCATCAGCAATGGTGGACCCATCATTCTGTATGCCATTGAAAACGAATACAACTGGTTCAAGATATTCAGCGAAGTGGATAAGGCGTTTATGTATGAGGGTGGACCCGAACGGGGACTGTTCCAGAACATTGATGTCACCGCTTATTTCAGTTCCCTGCGGGATATGCTCAGGGCTGACGGCATTGATGTGCCGATCACCACCTGTCCGGGAGACGGGAAACTTTCCAACATGGGCGACACTCCCGATGTGGTTCCCATGCCCAATGTGTATGACGGACTGGGTGGAGAGTTGCCTGAGGCCATCGGCTACAATTTGCTGACAGACATGCATGATACGTCCAAACACAACGGGGTGTATCTCAACATGCCAACAGGAACCACTGAAACCGACAGAGATCCTGTCAAACTCAAACGTCTGCTGGTCGGCGGACTGGATGGGATTTTTGCCTTCAATGTGATGGGATACCTGACCCCCGGATATCAAAACGCAACGGTGCTGAGCAGTAAATCCGCCGATGCGATCTTCAGCGTCAATCAGCAGAATGTCTCCAATCTGTTTGTGGAACCCAAGGTGGGTTATTTCCACAATGTGGTTGATTTTTTCGGCATGGTGAGTCCTTCCGGATTGCATCGGGATTCCTTTTATGCCATGCGGCGTGACAATATGTTTTTTGATACGGTGGAAGCGATCTGGGCCAAAAGCATCATTCCGAATCGCAGTGGACAGGTGAAAAACGCTGATTCCAGGTTGAGCCTCAGCAATACCGAACTGGGAGCACGTGAAAATCAGGACCGGATCCATTACTGGATTGAACCTGAACCGGGAATCCAGTTCATCAGTCTGATCAATCAATCGGGAAATCCACAGGTGATCAACAAAAACGGCATCACGCTGAACGGTTACCAGTTTCCACGATTCACCGATCTGACAATTCCCCTCCAGCGCTATGATTCTGACGGGCAGTTTTCACAGGCCTCCACCGACAACATTGTGGTGCTGGTCAATGGGTACCCTGTGCCTGAGATCGGGCAGATTGATTACACAACCAGCGACATGCTGACATTGCGCCCCTTCAATGACGGCACCCTGCTTGTCCTTTATGGTGAAAATGGACTGACCGGTGAGTTGTCCCTGAATGAATTGAATTCTGTCTGGGACGTCAAATACCGTGATTCCGGCATCACCCTGAATGAAAACACAGCAGATCGTATTACCTTGAGTTATGCCTACACGCCCAATCAGTTTCTGGTGTTGCAGGACGCCTCAGGCAAAAAACTCAAAATCATGATCACCACCAAGGATGAAGCCGGAAGAGTCTGGTTTGAGAAATGGAACAATCAGGACATGATGCTGACCGGTGTGGATTATGTGGATCCAAACAGCATACAATCCAGTTCAGACCAGTGGAACGTGATCATCGACCATGACACCAAAAACCGTCCATTCATGGTGATGGCGTCCGGACCACTGGTGTTGCGTGAAGGAATCAACACCCTTCAGCCGTATAATCCTGAAACAAACACAGTTGTTTATCAAAAACCGGTCAAGGTTGAACTTCCGCAACTTCCACAGACCCTGACCTCTGGAAAATCAACATCAGATCTGGATGAAAGCCTGCCGGATTATGATGATTCAAGCTGGACTCACTGGGAAGGAGAACCAAAATTTCTGGAGGAAAACGGTATTCTCAGAGGACATGCCTGGTATCGTGTAGAAGTTGATCTGGATCATATTCCCGGCAAAACATTTTTAAAGCCTCTGGGTAATAGTGGGTTGTTCATCCGTCATGCCAGCGATATCGTTGGGATTTATGTCAATGGGCATTATGTCAGCACCATGGTTCCACTTGGCACAGAACTGCACAGTACCAGTGCCAATGGTTCCTACAAATTTCCTGAAATCGCGCCCTGGCTGAAAATTGGAAACAATGTTCTGGCATTCCGTACAGAAATCTGGGGTCATGGCAGTTTCATGTGGCCGAGAGGAACCCTGTCGGCAACGCAGTTGCGTATGCCTGCATTGGGATTTGACAGCATGAAAGGACTTTCGGGTACTGCAGAAATTGGCAGGGTTGGTGATATGATTCCGGGAATCTATTTAAGAAACTGGTCTGTCCGTGGAGACCTTGGCGGCGAGCAGAAAGGCTTCAATCAGCCCGGGTTGGATGATTCCCGCTGGGCAGGAACAAGCATTCCGCTGAAACTCAACAAGGGGGATGTGCGCTGGTACAGAACCCGGTTTGACAATGCCGGTTTTCCTGATCCATCCCGGATCCATGCGCCTGTGGCACTGGAACTCAAAGGCCATAACGCCAAAGCTACCATTTTTCTGAATGGACTTTTGATTGGACGGTGGCTCAGTGATGACCAGTGGCTGAGCAGAGGTTTTTATGGAAAAGGAATACGGGATATGTGGATGAACACCGAACCGGATCATTTTCCTGTTCCGATTGAATCCATCAAACCTGAAGGCAATGTGCTGAGCGTGGTGTTTGAAGACACTTCCCACTCATCTGATGCGGAAGGCGGAAAGATAGATTCGATCAAATGGGTTTATGCCCGCGAGAATAAAATAACACAGAATGATGGAAGTTCCGTCAAGGTCACGGCAGAAAAAGGTCGTCAGTCCCTGACTTTTATCCAGAATGCCCGTTGAGAGAGCAGGAAAAAGCCACAAAAGCAGGGCGATCCTGTGTGTTCACCCCTACAACTTGGGGCCGAAAATATGACCAACCCCTAAAAATTCCAGATATATAGTATTCCAGAAAACTAATTTGGTCGGAGGGAGGGCAAGATGCCCTCCAAATGCGGGCGGGACGCCCGCGCTCCCAGGAAATAATTATCTGGAACACTATAGCTCACATTACATGTACAAATTGTGCAATCAATGGGTTTCTGTTGAGGGACAGGGGCAGGAGATCATTCTTTCAGGGCGACCGCCGGTGTTGAACCATTCTTAGCCCGCCGTCGTGGCGTTTTTCTAGGAGTTTGTCTGACTTAAAAACTCGAGTTGTGCAGGTACTTTTTGTAAGCGTTTAGCCGTCAGCTATCAGTTTTCAGGAATTCTCAAGGCCTGGAGGCCAAACGATATTTTCTAATATTGAGTCATAATGCTTCTGAGGCGCATAAACACTGAAAGCTGAATACTGAACGCTTACGAACAGTAAGCGGAAGGAATCAGGGCACGCTCGGAAAAATTCTGCAAGACAGCCATTCATGCTGAATGAGGTGGGGCAGAATTTCTTCCACAGGAAAGCCAATCACATTGTTATAGGAACCGTCAATGCGTTCTACCAGAAAACCGCCTAAGCCCTGAAGTGAATAAGCACCCGCCTTGTCCATCGGATCTCCGGTTCTGACATAGCTTTCAATGCAGGAATCATCCAGGGTGCGGAATTTTACCATGGTCTGAACAAGACCTTCCACACACTTTCCTGTTTTAGCGTCAAGGATCGCATAAGCTGAATAAACCACATGGATTTCACCGCTCAAACGATGTAGCATCTGGATCGCCTGCGCTCTGGATTCTGGTTTTCCAATGATGTCATGGTTATGATAAACGGTGGTATCACCGGCAAGAATAATGGCTTCGGGAAAATGCTGAGACGCATCGGTTGCTTTGTCTTTAGCCAGTCGTGTTACATAATTTTCTACGGATTCTCCAGGCAGAGGTGTTTCATCCACCAGAGGTTTCCAGCATTCAAATTGCAACCCGTAGCGTTCCAGAAATTCTTTTCTACGGGGTGAGGTCGAAGCTAGACAAAGAAGACGATGTTGGTGGAACATGATACGTTTCAGATCAGTTGTTGAAGGCGGCCTGTAACCGGTCTTTAAAAGGACTGGCAGGTGTGGAGGCTGTCTGGTGGTAGCGATGATTGATATAAAACTCAAATATTTTACGCGCAATCGGCCCGGCGCCACTTGAACCGGCACCACCATGTTCGACCAGCACGGTCACTCCAATTTGTGGATCTTCTACCGGACCAAAAGCAATGAACCACGCATGATTCTGGTATATTTCTTCAATTTCTTCACTTTCTTCCAGTTTTTTACTCATATTGGTATGCCCGATCACCTGGACCGTCGCTGTTTTTCCCGCAATTTTGAAATTGGAGAAGCGGGCAACACGGGCGGTACCACCGACTTCATTCACGGCGGCTTCCATCCCCTCGCGAATCAACGCCAGATAGTTCGGATTGAACTCCAGTGATTGCGGTTGCGGACCATTTTCCTGATCAAGAATCAACTTGGGTGGAATCCAGATGCCATTGTTGGCAATGATATTGACCACATTCATCATCTGCAACGGAGTTACCAGCAAATATCCCTGGCCAATGCCAATCGGCGGCGTCTCTCCCGCATACCAACGTTCGCCATGCATCCGGAGTTTCCATTCTTCATTGGGGATAATTCCTTCTTTTTCGTGTGGCAGTCGGAGTCCGATAGTGTTTCCCAATTTGAATTTCCGGGCATAATCATGCAATTTTTCAATCCCTAATTCTTGCGCTACATGATAAAAATATACGTTGCAGGAACCTTTGATCGCATCCTTGAGGTTGACGGTGCCATGTCCGCCGAGTTTCCATCGCCAGCATTTGAAGGGAGTCTGACGGCCTTTGATGTAGTAAAAACCATTACAGGTGTAAGTGCTGTGTTCATTGATCACTTTCTGATCCAGTCCGGCATAGGCGGTAATCACCTTGAATGCTGAACCCGGAGGATATTGTCCCTGGATGACTTTGTTTTCCAGTGGATTATCCGGATTGTTGATCATTCTGTTCCAGTTTCTGCGTGAAATTCCAGCCGCGAATAAATTGGGATTGAATCCGGGAAAACTGCCCATTGCAAGCAGTTCACCGGATTTCAGGTCCATCACAATGACAGCGCCACTTTTGCCTTTCATGGTGTCATCCACAAGCTGTTGCATTTCAATGTCAATGGACAAATAAGCATCTTCACCGGGAATTGGATTGACTGGACGGTTCAGAATCTTCAGTTCACGGCCGACATGGTCCACCTCAATCTGCTTTCCGCCATCGGTACCGATCAAGGTGTCATTTTTAACCAGTTCCACCCCGGATTTTCCGACAAACATTCCTGAGGTTCTTTTATTGGCAGGCATCTTTTCTTCCTGTTTTTCATCCCGAATTCCCACATAGCCCAAAATATGAGAGGCGATTTTATTGTTGGGATAATAGCGACGCGATTGAACCACCACACTGACACCGGGAAAATCCTCCTGATAGGTTTCTACCAGGACAGCTCGTTTATGATCGAGATCTTCATCGAGAATGATGGGTTTAAAACGCGCCTGATTTTGTTTTTCTTCTACTTTTTTCCGGAGAGACGCATAAGGAATTTTCAGGGATTCCGACAGATTTCTCAAGGTGAGTTCCAGATCTGGTGTATCTTCACGAATCAACTGAAGCTGATATGCCGGACGATTATAGGCCAGCGCTACGCCGTTGCGGTCATACAGCACACCACGAGGAGCGGCCTGCGGGATCAATCGAATTCTGTTACCCTTGGCAAATTCTGCATAACGACTGCCATTGAGTACCTGAAGAAACCATAGTCTGGAGGCCAGCAATGAAAATAACAGGGCAATGATGATTCCAATGACAATGGCCCGATTACGGAATAGTTGAATTTCTTCAGCTTGTAACGGATCGATGTTCATAGAGCGTTACGGGAATTGAGATGAAAAATCTGTTCACCTTTGATCAGCGCGAGAAAAATAACCGGTGACACCAGGGTGTGTAGCCCCGATACTGGTAAAACGGTGCCCAGAAACAGGAAACTCCATGATTGCTCTTCATTGAAGATTCCCAACAGAAAGAGGCTCACCGCACCTTCAAAAGCTGACAGTACAAAGACAAAAAGCATGGTTGAAAAAATATTTTTTTCATAAAAAGCGTTACTCACAAATCTGGTCAGAATCAATGTTATAAAAAAAGAAGTTCCATAGATTCCCTGCATGCCATGTGAAAACGAATCCAGCGTAATTCCCATGAAGATGCCCAGAAAAGCCAAAAACAAAGCCGGATGCTGCAACGTCATGACAAGCATGACGGTCAACAGGATATTGGGTTTCAAGCCAAAAACCGAGACATACTCACTAAGGATCACATTGAACCAGAGACCAAGTATTCCACAGATAAACCAGAATAAATATATCATTGACGGGACAGCAAGGAGGCGGTGTGTGTATTTTTCAGTATCACAAAAACTTCTTCAATCTTGTCAAAATCCACGACAGGGGTGATACGCGCAACCTGAAACAATTCATGTTCTTCATGTTCCACCTGGTTCACAATCCCCACCAGGAGTCCTTTGGGAAACAGACCGCTCAAGCCATTGGTGATCACACGGTCGCCCACCTGAACATCAGCGCGCAGGTCAATTCGCCTCAATTCAAGGCCCTCATTGATCCCATACACGATGCCTTTTGCTCTTGACCGCTGTACAATTGCCGGGAAACGGTTTCGCTGGTCGAGAATGAGTTGCACAGAAGCCTGATACGGCGAAACAGACTGAATCCGTCCCACAACACCTTCTTTCAGAATCACAGGGAAATTGCGCTGAATACCATGTTCTGAGCCACGATTGATGAGGAGTACCTGATGGAAATTATCCACAGATTCCCCAATGACTTCCGCAAACACCTTTTTTTCCGGATTCTCTTCCGCAAATTCGAGTTGAACTTTCAATCTGTTATAATGAATGGATTCTTCCAGATAATGGTTCAGTTCTTCTTTCAGGTGCTGGACTTCATTCTTGAGTTGTTCATTTTCCTTGTGAAGATTCACCAGATTGACATAGGACTGAATCACACCATTCACACTATTCACACTGTTATGAAACAGCATTTGAACCGGATAAGCCAGGAGATGTGAGACTGTTTGAAGTTTAGGATTTTCAGAATATTGCCCGCTTTGAAATAAAAAACCGAGCAGAGTGATCAATGTGGCCAGAATGGCAAGGAATAGCCTGTATTTTTTTATAAGGTCCAGCATGGTGCGTTTGACCAGAATCAGAAATTAAACCATCCGGGTTTAGAAACAGTCGTTTTGAGGCTATGGATGCAGGATCACGTCCAGCATGACACAGGTTCCTGCAAGGTTGTCATTCCGTGTTTGACACAGAAGCCTGAAGGTTCCGCAAAACCAGGTATTTCTAACCGGGTCGGTTTGTAAGGTTTATGAAAAATCTCCGGGGAGTTCCCGTAAAATAACAATAGACTCAGCGATATAATCCGCGTTTTCAATTTCTCTGACCGCATTTTGCAATAGCTCTTCTTTGCAGGGTTCCAGTGAAATTGTAAAGATGACAGTGTGTTTACCTTCCCTGTTCACCTGATGATATTTAGGCAGTTGTTCCAGCGCGTAAATATTAATTCCATAGCGTGACAGAACCGTGCCAATATGCCCCACAATACCCGGTCGGTCATAGACATCCAGTCGCAAGGTATGTTTGAATTCATATTCCGGAAATGGCAAAAATTTTAGTGAACTCGACGGATAGGGAATTTCAGCGATATGGGGATAACGGATGATTTTGTAGATATCGGCCAGAATCGCTGTCGCTGTCGGCAGTTTTCCAGCACCTTGTCCGGTCACCGCGATTTCTTTGGCGTTCTTTTCTTTGAGCACAATGATATTGGTTGCTCCCGATGTTTGGGCCAACGCATGATTTTTGGGAACCAGCAACGGCAACACAAAAGCCTGTAGATTGCCGGCCTCCTGTTTCATACAGGCAATGAGTTTGATTTGCCGGTCCATGCGGGCCGCATAATCAAAATCTTCTGCGTCCAGAAAGTCAATTCCTTCCACATGAATGTCATCTACATTCAGCCATATGCCTGTGATGAGCCATGTCAGGATGACCAGCTTGTAACGTGCGTCATAGCCTTTGATGTCATTGGTCGGATCTGGTTCGGCATAGCCTTTATGCTGGGCATCCGAGAGTGCCTGGGAAAAACCCACACCTTTGGAGGACATTTTACTCAGAATATAGTTGGTGGTGCCATTCACAATCCCCAATACTTCCTGAATGTCCCTGACATAAAAATAATCCTGTAACAACCGCAACACCGGAATCGCTCCACCAACACTGGCTTCAAACAGCAGGTATCGTTGTTGTTTACCGGCAAGTTCCAGCAGTTCTTTTCCATGTGACGCGATCAGATCCTTGTTTGCCGTGACCACATGTTTACCATTTTCCAGCGCACGGGTGATCAGTTCACGGGCGAATGTTTTGCCGCCAATGGTTTCCACCAGAATATCGATCGATGGATCCGAAAGGACTTTGTCCGCATCGGTGGTAAACAATGACGGATATTGTTCATGCAACACCTTGCAGTTGGGGGAATCGGGATATTTTTCCAGGATTGCCGCCAGTTGAAATGGCGCACCCTGTTCAATTTGTTTCAGTAAAACTTCAGCAACGCCGCTTCCGATTGTTCCAAGTCCGGCAATGGCGACACGAAAAATACGATTTGTCATGGGGTTCCTGTTAATTAGTCAATCAGTGTTATGGCTTCTATTTCAATGTCAACGCCTTTGGGTAAAGCACTGACTTCCACACAACTTCGGGCAGGTTTGGCCTCATTGAAATATTCGGCATAGATTTGATTGAACATTTCAAATTGACGCAAATCCTTCATGAAAACTGTAACTTTGAGCACTTTTCCCATGGTAGAATTTCCGGCCGTCACGACAGCCTTCAGGTTTTCCAGCACCTGACGGCATTGCGCGTCAAACGATTCCAGCACGAGTTTCCCTGTTGCCGGATCAATTGCGATCTGACCTGATACGAATAACAGGTTACCCGTCCGGATCGCCTGGGAATAGGGACCTACCGGAGTGGGTGCGGTTGAGGTAAAAACCGGGGTTCTTTCTGACATAAATTTCCTTAAATCTGTTTGCTCATTGAGTTGTTTCGTTCATCAATTGGAAGCGACGGAGCCCCGCAACCAGTAATGTAATTAATCTACAGCGACTAGTTAACGTGAGTTCAGGATAAGAATTATCCTGGAATAGACATCCCCCTAACCCCCTTCCAAGGGGGAATTATGAAGCAATCCACCGAGAGAATCCCCCTTTGAGGGGGCTTGGGGGGTGTCAATGCGGATTGAATCCGCTTTAGTTTCTTATCCCGAACTCACGTTAATTAGGGAATTGTTCGCGAATTTTGTCGATGGTTCCATTTTCGACCAGTTCGAGAAAAGCCTCTACAACCGCAGGATCTAAATGAGAACCCGCGCTTCTGCGAAGTTCCTCGATCACCTTGCTTTCATCCCAGGCTTCTTTGTAGACCCGGCGAGAACACAGCGCGTCATACACATCGGCCACAGTGACAATCCGGGCGGCCATAGGGATATCTTCCCCTTTTAATTTTTTGGGGTAGCCCGTGCCATCATAGCGTTCATGGTGAAAATTCGCGATTTGGCGTGCCGCGAAAAAGAAGGGCCGATCCCCGAGAATTTTAGCACCTTCAGTGGTATGCGTTCTCATGACAACCCATTCTTCGTCAGTCAATTTGCCGGGTTTATTGAGGATGTTGTCGGGAATCGCAATTTTGCCGACATCGTGCATCATACTGGAATAGCCAACTTCTTCCGCGGCAGCGGCATCATAGCCCAGTTTTGTCGCAAGCGCTTCCGAGTAAAACCTGACACGGCGTACATGGTTGGCCGTATCTTTATCCTTGGCATCACTGGCAAGAGCCAGCATGAAGATCGTATCCACGTTGGCATCCCGGATTTCACGGGTACGCTGGCGAACTTTTTCTTCCAGAACTTCATTGAGTTGGTGGAGTTCATGGTTGAGTTTTTCCTGATTTTCCATCAGCCGGCGTGTTCTCAGGTGCGAACTCACCCGGGCATTGAATTCCTCATGAGAAAACGGTTTGATGATGTAGTCATTGACACCGATCTGTAGCAGATTCTTGATCTGTTCTGTTTCACTCACGGTGGTGGACATGATGATTGGAATCTGATCAAACCGGGAATCACCTCTGACTTTGGTCACGAATTCAATCCCATTCATGTTGGGCATGTTGATGTCACTGACAATCAGATCAAGCGTTTTATATTCATTCTGGAGTGTGTTCCATGCAATCTGGCCATCTTCACAGGGAATCAATTCACATTGAATCTGTGGCAGTAAAAATTTGTAGATTGCCATGATGGACCGTGTGTCTTCCGCAACCAGAACCCGCTGAATGTCAACAGTTTCATCAGACTGAAACTGCTGTGGACGTGACGGTTGAAGGATGGACGTGACACGCTCCCGGAGATATTCAGGCGAAAAGGGCTTGACGACATATTCAATGGCCCCGGCTTCAAAAGCTCTGGTTTTTGTGGCGTCATCATCCACGGAGGTGATCATCATGATGGGAATCAGACTGGTATTGGGAAGTTTTTTGATGAGTGAACAGGTTGTGATTCCATTGATCCCGGGCATCTGAATATCCAGCGTGATGAGATCCGGAAGCAGGTGTGAGGCTTTTTCCACACACTCTTCCCCATTGCTTGCCAGAATGATTTCGACCTCCAGAGGTGACAAAAATTCGGCAAGCAGGCTTCTCATGGAAGGACTGTCATCAGTAATGAGTACTTTAACGGTCATGGAATCCTTTGGTATCCTGTTTCACATGGTAAGCATTTTTTTTCTGAGAAACTGGTACCATTGCGGGCGTGAAAAGAGTGTCCGGTCAATGGCATAAAACTGAGCGATTTTCAGTGCGTAAATATCCTTGAGCACCTGTGGTGATTTGATGTTTCCTTCCGCCAGCAGACACTGTTTGGTGCGCCCTGATAACCATTCCAGAAAACTTTGATCCGTTTCCAGAAATTTGTTCATCACATGGATGGTTACCGGATGAAAAATATCCACGCCGCTATTGGCCAGGATCGTGATCATTTCTTCCAGGTCTTCCAGTGTGTAGTTGTCTTCCAGTTTGTCATGCACGGTGAAATAATAACTGATCGGCATTTTTTTGGAAACACGCTGTTTGATCGACTGGATGATATCCGTAGTCAATTTCAGCCGCGTGGGCATGGACTGGATGCCATAGTCATCATCGCGGTTGTTGAAGCGGGTTAACATGCATTGATCCAGTAACCAGTTCTGGGACGCGTTGATTTCAATAAAATCAAAACCGACTTCTTCAGCACGTTCTGCGGCATGGGTAAAAAACAAGCGGATTTCCTCACAGTCCCCCTCGTCAAACTCACGACTGGTATCATAATCTTTGCCAAAGCTGATCACGGAAGGTCCAACAGGTTGTTCTCCACAGATCTCCTCTGATGTTTTCGCACCACTGTGCACCAGACGAATACCGGCAACACAGCCTTCTTTTTTCAGGCCTTTGATCAGTTTTTCCAGTCCGTCCAGATGTTCTTCATCTGAAATACCGAGTTGGGTGACATGCGCCCTGCCCTGCCGGGCAACATAGGCCGATTCCACAATGATCATGCCCACTCCCTGCCGGGCAAGACTGAGGTAATGCCGGATCAGTTCCGCATTGATGGTTCCGTCCGTGTTTGCCTGATTCGAAAGCATCGGTGACGCAAGGATACGGTTTTTAAATTCCATTCCCAATAAATTGAACGATGTAAACATACTTTATAATCCCTTGTTAATATTCAGCAGACTATGCTCCACGACTGGCTTTTTCTTCCAATCCGGAACGTCCAAACCGTTTTTCAAACTCTTGTGCGATATCTTCCAGCGAAAGACCCAGTTGAACCATCAGCACCATGCTGTGAAACCATAAATCGGTCACTTCATGGATGCAATCTTTCGTCGTTCCATTTTTTGCGGCAATGATCACTTCGGCGGATTCTTCCCCCACTTTTTTTAAAATGGAATCCAAACCTTTATCCATCAATCGTGCCACATACGAATTTTGAGTGTCCCCTTGCTGTTTTCTTTCCAGAATTATCTGAAATATTTTTTCGAATGTACCGGAGGGTGTCATTGGATCTTTCATTGAAACAAATCAGTCCTGTTGAGAGTTGACTTGAAATTTTCATTTGTCTATTGAAGATACGCTCTTCAACAAGGCTTTGAGCCTTGCCTGTCCCTTTTATAAAGAATTAGGGATAACTACTTTTGTCTGAAAACACAACATGGTTTCTCACACTGAATTGATATTCAATGCGGCGGAATCATCACTCTTCAACACAGCACCGAAGGATCATTATGAATCTGTCAAATTTGCGCGATCACCTCCCTGAAATCACTTCGAAAACAAGAGAAATCCTGAATTCACTGCCAGAACTCACGACTCAGGCAAAAAATATTGTGGACCACTTGCCCGAGATTTCTGATAAAGCACAGGGCGTCGCACGCAGGTTTTCGTTTATTAAATCCGGATTAAAATTTTTAGGAAAAAGCGATAAAACAGAAATCCTGTCGATCGGAACTTTTCTGGAACGGAATGCCGCGGAATATCCACACCGAACCGCTCTCCTGTTTGAAGAACAACGTTATACCCATTATGAATTCAACGCCGCGATCAACCGCTATGCCCATTATTTCATTTCGAAAGGTTTGAAAAAAGGCGATGCTGTTACCGTGTTTATGGAAAACCGCCCTGAAATTCTGATTTGTACCGGCGCTCTGGCTAAAATCGGAGCCATCACCGCCCTGATCAATACCACCCAACGAAGCAATGCGCTGATTCACAGTTTTACCCTGAGCAATCCGAAATTGTTTGTGATCGGTGAAGAACTGGTGGAAGCGTTTCAGGAAGTCAAGACTGAGCTGAAGCCGGGCGAGGGTACCTTGTTTTTTGTCAAGGACAAGGGCGACCATGCCGCACCCGAAGGGTTCATTGATCTGGCAGACGTGACCAGAGAAATGGCATCTCACAATCCAGGAACCACTAAAACCGTACAGTTGGGAGATCCCTGCTATTACATTTACACTTCAGGCACCACTGGACTTCCCAAAGCCTCCATCATGACCCATTACCGCTGGGTCAAGGCCGCTGGAGCCTTCGGCATGGCGGCTCTGGCCATGAAACCGGAAGACACCATTTATGTATCCCTGCCGTTTTATCACAACAACGCGCTGACCGTCGCTTGGTCTTCTGCTGCCTCAGGAGGCTCCGCCATTGCGATCCGGAGAAAATTCAGTGCCAGTAATTTCTGGGATGATACCCGAAAATTCAACGCAACCGCATTTTGTTATATCGGCGAACTTTGCCGGTATCTCATGAATCAGCCTGTCAAACCTGATGATGCCAATAACCCGGTCTACAAAATCATTGGTAACGGTCTTCGACCAGACATCTGGAAAGGCTTCAAACAACGTTTCGGAATCACCGAAGTTTATGAATTTTATGCCGCAAGTGAAGCCAACATCGCCTTTGTCAATCTGCTGAACCTGGACGAAACCATTGGTTTGTGTCCTGCTCCCTATGCCATTGTGAAATATGACATTGACCGTGATGAACCCGTCAAGGACGAAGATGGTTATCTGATCAAGGTCAAACGTGGTGAAATTGGTTTGTTGCTGGGGGAAGTCAGCGCAAAATATGGATTTGATGGCTACACCAACAAGGAAGCCAGTGAGAAAAAACTGATGCGCAATGTCTTCAAAGCCGGTGATGTATGGTTCAACTCAGGCGATTTGCTCAAGGATCAGGGCTTTCGACATGCCCAGTTCGCCGATCGTTTGGGCGACACTTTTCGCTGGCAGGGTGAAAACGTCTCAACCACTGAGGTGTCCGAAGTCATCACTGTATCCAATCAGGTTGCGGAAGCCACCGTTTATGGAGTGGAAATCCCCGGAACCGATGGCCGGGCCGGCATGGCGTCACTGGTGCTCAGTGTCCCTGTCAAAGATCTGGATCTGGATGAGTTGTTGAAGCTGATGACACAGAATCTTTCGGCCTATGCGATTCCACGATTTATCAGGGTTCAAGAAGAGTTGGCCATCACTGGAACTTTCAAACATCAGAAAGGACAGTTGAAAAAAGAAGGTTATGATCTCAGCCTGATCAAGGATCCTATTTTTGTTCTGTTGCCCAAAACAGACAAATATGTAAGGCTGACCCGAAAAATTTATAATGAAATTCAGGAGAAAGAATACCGTTTTTAATCACGGATCTTTCACTGACAACAATCCTGGTTCCCTGCATCAGGCGGGGAACCTTGCCTTTATCACACCGTGAATGCCTGTAATCCCAAATAACGTTACGATTCCTGCCAACCTGGAGAATCATGAAAAAACTTCTTTCCATACTGGTTCTGTTTTGTTGGAGCAGTGTACTTTGGGCACAGACGTCACCGCTCACAGACGATGAACAAAACCTCCTCAAAAAACAAAATATCGAACTTGCCAAATATCCCATCAATGCGGAAAATTTTGAAGGAACCTTACCCGATGGAACGTTGGTTCACTTGTCCGATTACAAAGATAAAATCGTGTTTTTAAATTTTTGGGCCACGTGGTGCGGACCCTGTCTGAAAGAACTTCCCGACATGGAAAAGCTGAATCAGGAATTCAAAGACAAGGGGGTGGTGATTCTGGCCGTTGGCATGGGGGAATCCACCGAAAAAATTCAAAATTTTTTACAGAAAAAACCGTTCTCCATGAAATTTATCGCTGACCCGGAAATGCAAATCACACAATTGTACGGTGTGCAAAATATCCCTGTCACGTATTTGATTCATCCCGGCGGAGAAGTTTTTGCCAGAGCAGTCGGCCCCAGAGACTGGTTCAGTTCAGAGATCCGAACATTTTTTTCCAACCGTAGCAAACTCCTCAATTCACACTAAGGAACGTTCAAAAAATAACATAGGAAACTTTCTGGTTATGCACGTCCCGTTCGTAACCGTTCCATGACCCACCTCCGGTGGTTGCGAAGCAGAGCTTCGCCTGGTGGATAACGTGCCCCACGGGTCGTAGGGCACGAGCAAACTTTTACAACTTATTCTTTTGCCGTTCCCAAATGGATTGCCTGATTAACTTTTCGTTAAATTGAATTGCGTCTATCCAGCAGGTTTGCTTTGCTGGCAACGGTTTTCTTTTTGGTGAGATATTTTCTGAAACACACTCAAGGAACCTGTGATTCTATGCCTGAAAACATGACATTTGTGATTGATACCAATGTGTTGCTCTATGATCCTGACGCACTCAACGCCTACCCCGAAGAGGAAATTGTCCTGCCCATTGTTGTCATTGAGGAAATTGATAAATTCAAGGGAGTGCTGAGTGAAACCGGCAGGAACGCACGAAAAGTGTCTCAACTTCTGGATCAATATCGACAATTGGGAAACTTGTCAGAAGGCATCACCTTGCCCAACAATGGTCGCCTCAAAGTCATGTTCACCGCCAGAATGAAAACTGAAGAATTCCGTGATCTGGATCTCAATCGCGCATCCAATCAGGTGCTGGCCGCGGCTTATCAACTCCATTCCCAGGGAAAACCACTGGTGCTGATCACCCAGGATGTCAATCTGAGAGTCAGGGCCAACGCACTGGGGATCCGGGTGGCGCCCTATGAGGAACACCCGGTTGAGTCCATTTTTTACAAAGGCATCATCCGTCATGAAGTCTGTCACAGCGAACTGGAATCCTATAGAAAGGGCCGAATCTTTGAACATGAAGCCGGTTTTCATCCCAATGAAGGGGTCTTGCTGGTGAATGAAAATGATGCTGAGGATTTTGAACTTTGGCGGTTTGACGCAGAACAAGGCTTGACAGCCGTTTCACAGAACGATGTTGTCTGGGGCACTTCTCCCAGAAACCCGGAACAATGTCTGGCGCTGGATCTTCTGTTGAATCCCGAGATACCGGTTGTGACTATGGTGGGAAAGGCTGGAACCGGAAAAACACTGTTGGCCCTGGCGGCTGGTCTGCAAATGACACTGATGGAAAATCTCTACAATAAATTGCTGGTGTCCCGTCCGATTTTTCCCATGGGCCGCGATCTGGGATATTTACCCGGTGAAATTCAGGACAAACTGGCTCCCTGGATGCAACCAATTTTTGACAATCTGGAACTTCTGATCGGCTCACCTTCCAAGGAGCACAAACCCCGCACCAAAGGCTATCAGGAATTGCTGGATCAATCGGTGCTTGTGATCGAGCCGCTGACCTATATTCGGGGAAGAAGCATTCCGCACCAGTATATGATTGTGGACGAGGCTCAAAACCTGACCCCGCATGAAATTAAAACAATCATCACCCGGGCTGGTGAAGGCACCAAGATTATTTTGACCGGAGATCCACATCAAATTGACAATCCTTATGTGAATGTGGCCTCAAACGGATTGAGCTATGTGGTGGAACGCTTTAAATCTCACAAACTCGCGGGCCATGTCACCCTGCTCAATGGTGAGCGTTCCTCTCTGGCGGAACTGGCCGCGAATATCCTTTAGTGTCTGACACTCTGACGAAAGGCTTGATTTTATACCTGATACAGGTGAATTTTTATTTTTTTCATCCTGAAGAAACTGACTTATCTGTTTGAAATGGTTTGGAGTTCTCGCTTCACTCAGAATAACGAACTGGATGTTACCTGTTTATATTGAATCCAAAATGATCGAGACGCTATGAATGAACTGCTATGGACTGAGGAAGATACGGTCTTTGATGAAAAAATGGATGCACAACACCGGGATTTGTTCAAAATGATCGGGGTCTTCAGTCTTGCTGTGGCAGGAAAACTTGAGGATCAGCTCAATAATCTGTTCAAGTTTCTGGAACGCTATGTGGAATATCATTTCACAGCGGAAGAAGAATTGATGCGTCAATACAATTATCCGGGACTCCAGAGTCATGTTATCCAGCACCAGGCACTTCGAAACAAGGTTCATCTGGAATATGAGGATTTTCTTCGTGACAAAAACATATCCCCCGACCTGGTGGAATTTCTTCAATCATGGCTCAAAGACCATATCAAGGGAAGTGACCGTCAATATGGTGAATTTATCAGGGATTTGAGGAATTCGACTAACGATGAGGATTTGGGAAAATAATTTTTTTAAGCAAGGTCCGTTCAAATGGACGCCATTCCCCTTCAGGCTGAGCCAAACGTTCAGCCACCACATACAAGGCCATCGGATTGAAACATAATCCGGAATGACTGCCGATGACTTCAATATTTTCTGTCAATGGTGTGAGCATTTCGCACGCCCCCTGCCAGGCGACAATTCCATCCGTTCGTGTGAAAATCGAGGTAGAAGGTACTGGCGGTGGAATCCGGCGTTTTTTCAGGGTTTCCAGGTTGACGGTGGCTTTGTTGTGCGGATTGAATAAATGAAAGATCGTCTCGATGTTGTTGGCTTGGGGTGGGCCACTCATCGGGCTACCCATGGTGATGACCTGCCGGACAAATTCCGGGGCGTCTTTCGCCAGTTCCCTCGCAAAAATTCCACCCAGGCTGTGACCGACCAGACTGACTTTTTTACCATAAACGGTTGACAGATTTTCTATGCGTTTCAACAACCGTTTTCTCAACGGTGGCCTCATTCCCAGATTTCGTCCCTGATCCCAGCCATAAACTTCATAGCCCAGTCGGATCAATAAACGGCGTAAGGGCAGCGTCGATGCGTCTGTTGTTCCAAATCCGGGCAAGACTACCACCGGATGTGATCCATGAGGCGCAAAGGTTTCCAGTGCTTTTTTCCAGAGATAATAGGCGCCCATCTCTGGAACGATTCTGGTTTCCAGCAACAGCAGCCACAAAGACGGAGCGCGTATGTCGTCAAACGAGTGATTGTCCTGATGATTTTGGAACATTGTTGAACCCATTAGTAACTTGCGATCGTGTTTTTTATTGTGTACGGAGTTTGAAGAAACCATACCTGCAACACAATCCAATTGATCAAGGGGGGAGCATGTTTATCAATTCTGAAACAGTTGAGCAGATCCAGAAAAGCACAAAACTTGCGTTACGAAAAATACCGGTGCTGGCCGGAAGTTTAGGAATGCTGCTTAAAAAGAACAAGACCGAACGTTATTCGATTGGTAAACTGATAGAACAAAACGCCCGTTTATATGCCGGGTTTCCCGCGATTAAATTTGAAAACCGGACCATCAGCCATAAAACCTTCAATGAAGAATCCAATCGCTATGCCCACGCCTTGAGCAACGCTGGCATCAAAAAAGGGGATGCTGTGGCGGTTCTCATGGAAAATCGGCCTGAAATGCTGTTTTGCATTGTCGGCATTGTGAAAATTGGCGGCATTGCCAGTCTGATCAATACCAATCAACGGAAAAATGTGCTGACACACAGCTTCAAACTTTGCAATCCTGCCCTGTATCTCATCGGTGAAGAGCTCACGGAAGCCTTTCAGGAAATTCGTGGAGATCTGGATTTTTCAAAGCAACAACCTGTGTGGCATGTCGCGGATCACGGCACGGAATCTTGTCCTGATGGAATGCTATCGGCTGAAGCCTTTTTAAAAACAGCTTCGACTGACAATCCGTCTCAGCTCAGGGATGTTTGTCTGGGCGATCCCTGTTTTTATATCTATACCTCCGGAACAACCGGTCTTCCCAAAGCGTCCATCATGAGCCATCTCCGCTGGATCAAGGCCGCTTCAGGTCTGGGAGGTGTGTGCCTTGAACTCAAACCGGGAGATACCATGTATGCCCCGTTGCCCTTGTATCACAACACAGCCTTGACTGTAGCCTGGGGGGCGACCACCTATGCTGGTGCCGCCATTGCGCTTCGCCGTAAATTCAGCGCGTCCCATTTCTGGGAAGATACGATCAAGTTCAATGCCGTTGCTTTTTGCTACATTGGTGAATTATGCAGATACCTGCTCAATCAGGCCCCCCAACCCCATGATTCGCAAAACCCGGTCAAAAAAATGGTGGGCAATGGATTACGGCCTGATATCTGGAAAACTTTCAAAAACCGGTTTGATATTGCCGAAATATACGAATTTTATGGTGCCAGTGAAGGCAACATCGCATTTGCCAATCTATTGTCGCTGGAAAACACCGTCGGATTTTGTCCTGCGCCCTATGCGATTGTGGAATTTGATATCAATACGGAAGAACCCGTCAGGGATGGCAAAGGTTACATGCGTCGGGTCAAATGGGGCGGAACCGGATTGTTGCTTGGAGAAGTTTCTGAACGATACGCGTTTGATGGTTATACCGATCAATCCGCCAGTGAAAAAAAGCTGTTCAGGAATGTGTTCAAGAAAGGCGATGTATGGTTCAATACTGGCGATCTCATGAAAGATCAGGGTTTCCGCCATGCCCAGTTTGTGGATCGGGTGGGCGACACGTTCCGCTGGAAATCAGAGAATGTTTCCACAACGGAAGTATCTGAAGCGATCAATCAGTTTGCTGGTGTCCAGGAATCCACCGTATATGGTGTGGAAATTCCAGGATGCGTTGGCCGGGCCGGCATGGTCGCCGTTGTTCTTTCTGTTCCCATGGAAGCCTTTGATCTCAAAGGTTTTTACCAGCACCTTAAAAGTGAATTGCCGTCTTATGCGATTCCGGTTTTTCTGAGATTCCAGAAAGAACTTGAAATAACGGGAACCTTCAAACACCGTAAAGTGGAATTAAAAAAGGAAGGTTTTGATATTCACACCGTCACGGATCCCCTGTTTGTTCTGTTTCAAAAAGCAAAAAGCTATGTTGCTATCACTGAAGAAGAACATGCCGCAATCATGAGCGGTTCCCGATCTTTTTAAGGGAATAGAACAATGAAAGTACATTACGATGAAGAAATAGACGCTTTGTATTTACAGCTAAGTGATCAACCCCCTGATGGGGTTATTGAAATCACTGAAGGTGTAAATCTTGACACAACCAATGATGGGAAACTTACAGGCATAGAAATACTCAAAGCCTCCCAGAAAATTAATATTAACACAATTTTGTCCTATACTTTAGAATTGGATCACGGCATTTTGAAGCAAAAAGCTGTTGGACAATAAGTATTCAGTCATCAAATGGTAGGGGCGGACCAGCCGGTCACCCTGACTCAAAAAAGGATTTTATGAGCATTTACACCTTGCAGGGGCAGACTCCCCGGATTGATTCCACTGTCTATGTGGCGCCTGATGCCAACGTGATTGGAGATGTGACGATTGGTCCCAGATCCTCAGTCTGGTTCAGCACCACGTTGAGAGGCGACACCGCGCCGATCACTATTGGTGAAGAAACCAATATCCAGGATTTATCCATGGCCCATGCCGATCCGGGAAAGCCACTCATCATTGGCAATCGGGTCACAATTGGTCATCGTTGTGTGGTGCATGGTTGTGTGATTGAAGATGATTGCCTGATCGGCATGGGCGCCATTATCATGAACGAAGCGCGTATTGGCCGGGGAAGCATTGTAGGGGCAGGTGCCATCATTCTGGAAAAAACGGTGATTCCGCCATTTTCATTGGTGGTGGGTTCTCCCGGACAAGTTAAGAAAACCTATGACGAAACAATCCTGGCCACCATTTATCGCACCGCCAAAGTTTATATGGAACGGGGTGCTTTTTATCAGGAGCATCTTCAGATTCTCTGATTTCCCTTTTCCCTTTCCCCTTTTCCCTTTCCCCTTAAAAAGTACTGGCGGCCAGCATGATGGTGAGGGTTTCCCGGGTGAGATCGCGTGATTCATTTGATCCCTGAAACACATGGGCTGTTCCACGTCCAAGTGAATAAACCAGCCCGATTGTGAACGATGACGCATGGGTGTAGGAAGCATAACCAAAACTGAGGCCTTCCATGTTCAGATATTCATGAGGGCTGGTGGTATTCGCGTCCGGAGCCAACTGGTTGGTTCTGTTGGTGAAATATCCCGCACGGAGCGCATGGCCTTCATTCAGAAAATATTCAGTCCCCATCGATAAATTCCAGACAGCATTCAAATCAGCATCAGTTGCTGTGAAATAATCAATATCCATCGTGAACAGCATGAATGGCGAAGGGTACCAGGCTATTCCCAAACTCGTCTGAAGTGGTGTTTTACGTTTGTCAAAATCACTGGGGATTGGTGTGTAAGTCACCTGGCTGAGATCCCTGGCCGGCTCCAGAACCGCCTCTGACACAGCGGGTTTATAGCGTGAGGACGTGATGAGTGTTTTACTGAACGTCAATCCGAAGGTCAACGGTTCAACAGGTGAAAACTGAATCCCCAGTTTAGGCACATAGCCACGTTCCTTGAATTCAACATTCTGGTGGCTCCAATACACATCTCCATTGGAAAATGCCAAAAACTCATCCTGTTGCAAACGCAAGTCGCGTTCATGACGGAACAGACTGAGGCCCACTGAAAAAGAGGGTTGCGCCTGATACGCCCATGAAAATCCGGTTTGAGTGGTTATGTCCTGAAGATTCACATTCAGCACATAACGGTCGATGGGGGATGCCAGATTGTTGAGTTGGGTGAAGGTCTGATCCTGATGCTCAATCAAAATATCAGGCACCACATAAGAAAATGCCATGGCTACATGTCCAAATTTTTTAACAAAACCAAAAAAGTTGGGCAACGAAGAATCGCTTTTGCGAATCCAGTCATGGTTTTCAATGGTGTTCTGATACACTGTTTCCGAAGAATGCCTCGAAATCGCACTGCCTGAAACATTGTTTCCGGGCGCATACACCAAACCTGCGGGATTGTAATAGCCTCCGGATGCGTCGTCCGCAATCGCCACATAACTGCCGCCCATCGTTGCGGCCCGGTCGCCCACCAGTACATTTTTATAATGAACATCGTCTGCGTGAAGTCTGCCTGCCTGAACCAGCAAGAGCATGATTCCCACAAACAGTACAAAATAGAATTGACAGGGAAATTTATTGTTGATGGAGCGTGTCATAAAATCGCTTCTGATTGATTTTTCCAGGGGTTGTATTCACATTTTCAGCAATACTCCATTCCTGAAGTTTCAACACTCTTTGTGCGGGGGACGGATGCGTTTTACTCAGCACAGTCACAGTGTTTCCTGAAACCGGGGTTAATTTTTCCAGATAATCCAGATAAGGCTGAACCTGGTAGTTGGTGGACACCAGCGATTGTGCCGCATAAGAATCAGCCTCAAATTCATCCTTCTGCTCCAACCCCTGCTCAAACAGAAGTTTGTAAGCCTGCTCTGTCAGTTGATCAAAGACAACACGAAACGATTCGGTGCTACCACCAATCAGTTGTGCTAAGGTGGCGGATGTTGAATCATTTTTGCCCTTGATGTTCAGAGCCTGTACCACATGACGCAAATTGACGTGTCCGATTTCATGCGCGAGAACACCGGCCAATTCGGCTTCGTTGGTCATTTTCTGAATTGCTCCCCGCGTGATGAACACATATCCGCCGGGACAGGCATACGCATTGATGTCATCGGTGTCCAGCACGCCGAAATGCCAGGTCAGTTCATTTCGTCCGAGTTGAGCGGCAAGTCCGGAACCCATCAAGGCCACATAACGGTTCATGCGTTCCTCCTGATTCATCTTATAGCGTGATAAAATCCGGGCGGCGAGGTTCCGTCCAAACTGAATTTCAGCCCGGATATCATTTTCAGAAAAAGCATATTGCTGTTGCCATGCCCGTTGCCGAAAGGATTGAGCCTCTTCGGCATACAACAATCCATATCCCAGCAACAGCACCAATAACAAACCTGCCCGGACTTTCATCGTGCCTCCTCAAATTCGATAAATTGAATGGCTTCGGCTTCAGCAATCTGCTGTTTTTCAAGTTGTTCCACGGCGTCAAAATCAGTTCCTTCTTTGGAATTGATCCGTTCCCGTCCGGATTCAGTCAATCCTCTGGCCGCCGCTGTGCTACTGAAACTGGAGGCTCTGCGGCGTGCGCTGTCCGCAAGTTCGGAATTTTCATCCAGCAAAGAAACCTTGCCCGTCGGTGGTTGGGCCGCAAGCACCATTTTTGAAATCCAGCCCTGCTTTCCCTCAATCGCTACTTTCACCCACAGGCCTTGCGTTTCCAGTGATTCCACGGCCGCCCCCTGCGTGATCGTCAATATTTTTGTGGAATTCCCCTGTGGTTTTTCCAACAAAAATGCTTTAAAACTCCGGACATACAGCGTGTCCGCCTTGAGATCGCTGATGATTCCGCACCAGAAAATTCCCAGAATCGACAATACTTGACAATAACGTTTCATGAGGCCCCCCTGTTGAACTTTAAAATTTCAGATATTTTGATACCTATCTTCCAATTTATCTATTACGTTGCTCTGCACAAAGTCCAGATATTCAGCTTTAAAAATTTATTAGTCTATCGTTCCACAAACCATGAAACATGATTACTACACCGGAATCCTTGTCGGTATCGTACTGATGCTCGGGGTATCCGCAACACAGGCCCAAGCTCAGGAAAAATGCCTCACATGCCATAAAGAAACCATCAACTTATCTGTATTTCATAATCCGGATTCGATTGGTTGTGTTGCCTGTCATTTGGGGGATGCGATGGCCACAACCCTTGAGCTGGCACATGTCAATCTTGAAGCTTATCCGGGGCAATGGAACACGATTGACCAAACTTGCGGGAAATCAGGCTGTCATGCGGACTTGGCAAAAGTGGTCCAAACTTCGTTGATGAACACGATGCATGGTGTGATCAGCAAAACCCGCAGGATTCTTGACGGCAAAGAGACATCAAGCAGGAATTCACCAGATCAGCTTACCGCTGAAGGGGTTGATGACTATCTGAGAAAAATGTGTGTGTCCTGCCATTTGGGAAATAAACGGTCGCATCATCAGCAAACCCTGCTGGATCGTGGTGGCGGATGCGCCGCATGCCATCTCAAGGCAGGGCAGACCCGTGCCGCTTCTCAGAAAAACGTTAGAACCGGAAAACATCCTGAACTATCGCTGGCTGTGGACAACGACCGCTGTTTTGGCTGTCACAGTCGCTCCGGGCGAATTTCTCTCAATTATGTGGGATTGGCAGAAACGAGTGAACTCGATCCAAAACGACTGGCTGATTTTGGAACACTGCCTGATGGACGACTTGTGGAAAAACTGGCACCAGATGTTCACAGTTCGGCAGGAATGGCCTGTATTGATTGCCACACGGCCGATGAAGTGATGGGCGATGGCAAATCACACGCCACTCTTCAGACGCAACTGGATATTCAATGCGCAGACTGTCATGCGCCACAATTAACCTGGAAACCTGCGGAAGCCCTGACTCCAAGGGAACGACTGTATCCAGTGTTGTACAACCAGTCTGAGTTGTTGTCTCAGTCCAGGTTTATTGTGACATCCAAAAATAAGACCCCCCTGTTCCACGTATCCGAAAACTCAGGGAAACGTGTGCTGACTTCAAAAATTACAGGAAAAGCGCATCTCGTTCCGGTGATGAAAACGGGCAAGCATCATAATTTTACCCGGCATCAGCGGCTTTCCTGTGACAGTTGTCACAGTTCATGGGTTCCGCAATGTTATGGATGCCACATTTCACAGGATCCGGATCAAACCCAATGGGATCATATTTCTGCCAAACCCACTCCGGGCCGATGGCTTGAAAACGCATGGGCCATCAAGCATGGTCTGCCAGCGTTGGGAGTGGGGAACAATCAAAAAATCATTCCGTTTATTCCCGGAATGAATTTAAGCTTTAAACATCCTGAAACAGGAAAAACCATCAGCAGGAATCTGTTTGCCGCCATTTCGCCTCATACGACAAGAAACAGCCGCACCTGCAAAAGCTGTCATCAGAATGATCAGGCCCTGGGAATTATTACAAAACTGGAAACGTCTCCACAGAATAAAGATTGGAAAACGCCTGATGGATGGATTTTTGCCGAAAGTGACCTTCCGGGCAAAGCAACCAATCCCGGTGACAGGAGTTTCAACAGCCTGGAAATTCAGAAAATCAGGCAGGTTGGAAAATGTCTGGAATGTCATGCAGAAACCTACCGTGATTTTGATAGCACTTTGCCTCGACCTTCACGCCATCCTTGATCATCAAAATCAAGTAAGGATCATTCAAAAAATTAAATAAATAATTTTCAAAAATCCATTTCCTGCTGTGAATGCGTAGAGACGTGCTATAGCGCGTCTCTACAGACCTGAGAATATCTGTTTAAAATCTCCTCCAGCCAACCTTGTAACTGGTCAGTAGCAAATCTTGTAAAAAGAAATGGAATCCGCTAACTTACTTAACTCAAGGCCAGCTAAATACTTGAATTATAATTCTGGTACTCACGGAGAAGGATACTTATGCACGGTTTCATGAACTTTAGATTTTTATGGCTCATTCCTCTGGTGTTTTTAGTGATTCTTCTGTTCCGCAAGATTTTTCTCCAGAGCAGAAAATTGAATTCTCCAAAGGAACAGTCACTCCCCGGGATGGATCATCCGACGTCTGTCAAAAGCACTTCTTCAGAAAAAATACCTGAAGAACTAAAACAGGCTGGACTACAGGTGTTAGACAGCCTGGATTGGGACATTCGATTTTTGGAGAAGCAACGTTTAGAGGAAACAGACCCCATAAAACGACAGGAGCTTGAAGAAAAACTAAAACAAAAAAAAGCGGAATATCACACCACGGTAGAGCGGTTAAATCTCTGATGATACTTGATGCGAATGTATTAAAGAGCAGGCAAAAAACATCACAACCGGGTTTATCCTCATGACTGAGAAAAACATAAAACAACCAAACGCTATCAATATCCCGACGGATAGCATTTTAGAGAGCATTTCTGATGGTGTCTTCACGGTGGACGATAGATTGAAAATCACTTTTTTCAACCGCTCCGCCGAGAAAATTACTGGAGTGTCACGTGAAGACGCCATGGGTATGTCTTGTGCCGAAGTCTTTCGCTCCAGCATGTGTGAAACAGAATGCGCCTTGAAACAAACAATGGACAGCAATAGACAGATCGTCGATAGACATGGGTATATTGTCAATTCTGCGGGTGACAAAATCCCCATTAGTCTTTCGACAGCCGTATTGCGTGAAAGCAATGGTAAAATTATTGGCGGAGCGGAAACGTTTCGAGATCTTAGCGAAATTGAGGCCCTGAAACAGGAAATCAAAGGCCGGTTTAGTCTGGGCGATCTGATCAGCCACAGTTCAACCATGATGAAAGTTTTTGAACTTGCCTCTGCGGTCTCAGTCAGTTCCAGCACCGTGGTCATTCAAGGCGAAACAGGAACAGGAAAAGAACTCCTGGCCAGAGCAATTCATAATTTAGGCTCCCATGCCAAAGCCCCTTTCATTGCGGTCAATTGTGGAGCAATACCAGATACACTGTTGGAATCCGAATTGTTCGGTTATAAAAAAGGAGCCTTTACCGGAGCAGATAAGGACAAACCCGGACGATTTGCGCTGGCGGAAAATGGAACTCTGTTTCTGGATGAAATCGGTGAGATCAGCCCGGCTCTTCAAGTTCGATTGCTCAGAGTGTTGCAGGAGCATTGCTACGAACCCCTTGGAGCGACAACTTCAGTACAGACTGAGGCTCGAATTATCGTTGCGACCAATCGTGACCTGGAATCCATGGTACAAAAAGGCGAATTTCGCCAGGATCTGTTTTATCGACTCAATGTGATCACGATAGAACTTCCTCCTCTTCGACAGCGCAAGGAGGATATCCCCGCGCTTGTGGATCATTTTGTCAAGAGCTTCAACGTCTTGCAGAATAAAACTGTTTCCGGGGTCACCGAGGAGGTTCTTGTACTGCTCATGAGCCATGACTGGCCCGGTAATATCAGGGAGCTTGAAAATGTGATCGAGCGGGCCTTTGTGCTGTGTTCAACCAAATGGATCAGTGTGGAGCATCTTCCCAAAACGTTGACCGGCTTGAAATCACCTGTGGCCGATGTCCCGAATATGGAGTCTGTGAAACATATCGCTGAAGAACAATCCATCCTGAAGGCGCTTCAACGGAATCACTATAACAGAGCCGCGGCGGCTCGGGAGCTTGGCATCCACAAAACAACGCTTTACCGAAAAATCAAAAGTCTGAATATTTCTATTCCTGATGAGAACAACAGTCCTAAGTAAACGTCACTGACAGTTGCATTCGCGCTACTGTTTCATAAAAGAGAGTTGCATCCACGCTACCATTGCCCCCACCATCCATACTTCAGATAAATCTCCAACATACTGATTTGTTATCATATAGATGTTTATGCACGGCATCTGATAGCAATGGTCTATCTGATGCAGTTTTGTTGATACAAGAACAAAGCAGACATTGCAAAACATTGATTTTCCAGTTTCTTTGTTCAGAAGACAGTCGGTATCCCAAGGAACTGATGCTTGTATCAGAAATGAGATGCCGGATTCATCAAATACGGAAAATCACCATCATTGAAGGAGGAGTCGTATGCCGCGTGGATTTGGTAGAGGATCTGGAGTTTGTCGTAGAGGGGGAATCGGGTCGATTTTCAGACCATTTCCCCTGTTGCTGGCTGGAGGTGTGGCAGGGTATTTTTTATCTAAAAATAAACCCGCAACTGACAGAAAGTCAGAATCAGATGTTGAAGAGAAAAAGGTTACACCATCGGAAAATGTCTAGTTTTTCGATGAGGTCGTGTAACTTCAACATAACTTAAGGAGGTAGTGTTATGAGTGCTCACAGAATAGTAGGGGCAAGAGGTATTGGTGTTGTTGGAAGACGAGTCGCAATTGGCGGTGCAGGTCTGGGTGCGGGAATGGGCGCGGGAATGGGCGCTGGAATGTGTATGGGATTGGGACCTGTCGTAAATATTTTGCTGGGTCCAATTGGTTTGTTAACTGCCGCAGGGGTTGCCGGATATTATTTATTGCGTGATAAACCCGAAGAAACCACCGAGTGACAGGTAACAGACATGGACAACGTAAAACTTTTTCGTCCCAAACCGGACTCGATGATAAATCACGGGGGTTGCTCACCCCCGGTGCCGAGGCAAGCCTGATTTGGTGACGCGATTCGTCAAGGGATGATTCGCTAACCTCTAAACAGGCTTAACTTTGGACACATTTTTTTGTTAAAAGTTAATGTTGATAAAGAGGAGTGTTGAACGATTATTTTTTTCAAAATTAAAGCAAATTTTTATCTGAAACAATCCATCAACCGCTTCTGAGA